>JACIWY010000172.1 GCA_014360745.1 Chloroflexota bacterium | reverse complement strand
GGCCGCCCTGATTCCCTGGCTGGGCAACGCCGTCTATATATTGAGTGGGCGGGCCCCGTTGCGCCTCGATCCGACGCCGTTATTTTTCATTATCTCTTGCACGGCTATGGCTTGGGGCCTGTTTCGCTTTGACTTGTTGAACCTGTTGCCCGTCGCACGCGAGGCAGTCATCGAAAACATGGAAGACGCCGTCTTGGTGCTCGACGGCGGCGATCGCGTCGTAGACCTAAACCCGGCGGCGCTTGCTTTATGCAAAGGTTCACCATCGAGCATCGTCGGGCATCGCCTTCAGGAGACGGCTTTCCCCGGTCGAGAAACGTTTCAACGCTATCTCCATATGCTCGCCGCTCGCGCCGAAGTCACGGTTGATACGCCCGATGGGCACCTGGCGTTGGATTTTCGCCTTTCCCCGTTAAAGGATCGCCGGGGCCGCGTTCGCGGGCGGCTCATCTTGTTGCGCGACGTCACCGAACGCGTGCGCGCCGAGGAGCGCCTCCGCGAGAACCTGGCCCTTCTCAGCGCCCTCATCGACAGCCTGCGCATAGCCGCCATGGTAGAGGACGACCACGGCACCATTGTGCATGCTAACCGCATGGCGCACATCCTCTTTCCCGAGCTGTGCACCGCGTCACAGCCCCTGCCAGCAGAGGGGGCAGTGCTTGCCCGGTTGGCCGACCTTGTGGCAGAGCCCGCCCTTTTGACCGGTCAGATCGTCGAGCCATTCCAAAATGGCCAAACGATCGCTCCTGTCGAGATGCCGCTGCGCGACGGCCGTATCCTCGAATGCGAGGTCATCCCTCTGCCTATGAACCAGGAACATCACGGTCGGCTGTGGCTATGGCGCGATGTCACCGAACGCAGGCATCAGGAGCAATTGGCCCGCCAGCGACACAAGATGGAGGCCATTGGGCGATTGGCCGGCGGCATCGCACACGACTTTAACAACCTGCTCACCGTGATCAACGGCTACAGCCAACTGGTGTGGAGGGCTCTGCCTGCGGAGAGCCCTCTACGCGAGAAACTGATGCGCATTCGCCAGGCGGGCGACGAAGCGGCCAATCTCACCCGTCAACTCCTCCTCTTTAGCCGGCCTCCGACGCTCAAAGCCGGCCCTCAGGATCTTAATGCAGTGGTGCGCGATATGCAGCGCATGCTGTCGCATCTGCTGGGCAAACGCATCACCCTAGAGATCGCTCTCGCGCCCGGCCTGCGTCCGGTGTGGAGCGATGTCTCTTATCTGGAAGAGTTGTTGGTCAACCTGGCCACCAACGCCCGCGACGCCATTTACGCCCTCCCCGCCCTAGACGGAGAAGAAGACCGGGTACGTATCGAGACTGCCAGCCGTATCATCGAGCCGGGTGCCCCGGAGACCCACGAAGGATTGGCGCCGGGAGAGTATGTGCTGCTATCGGTCAGCGATAACGGGCGTGGCTTGACGTCCGAAGAGCAAGCCCATCTTTTCGAGCCTTTTTACACCTGCCAGACCTTGGGGGAGGGAACCGGCTTGGCGCTGGCCGTCGTTTACGGCCTCGTCGAACAATTGGGGGGCACCATTCGCGTCGAGAGCCGGCCCGATCGCGGGAGCACGTTTAACGTCTTGCTCCCCTGCGTGAGCCAATCCGAAGAGGAGCGTTCCTATGCCCTGGACGTTGATTCCTCTGCGCGTTGAACATGCCGCCGCTGCCGCGGCCATTCACGCAGAGGGACAGCCCGGCACGTTTCTGAGTCGCTTGGGCCTGCCCTTCCTTAGCGCGCTCTACGCACAGATGGCCTCCTCACCTCTCTGTTTCGGTTTTGTCGCCACCCAAGAGGGGGGAGAGATCATCGGGGTGGTAGTAGGCACCACGGATACGGCCGCCGTCTTTAAGGAAATGCTGCTGAAGCGCGGCTACAAGCTCGTCTGGCCGATCGTCAGGGCGCTCTGGCGCGACCCGGCGCTTTTGGGACCGATCATGCGCACGGCCTTCTACCCGGGTCAAGTTGAATCGGCCGGGCAGGCCAAAGGCGCCATGGGGGAGCTGTTTTCCATCGGCACGGCGGCCGGGCATCGAGGGCAGGGGATCGGCCGGGCGCTGTTCCAAGCGCTGGCCAAGGAGATGCGTCGCCGTGGCATGGCCGGCATGGGGCTGGTCGTCGAGGCCGACAACGCCACTGCACGGCGCTTCTATGAGTACAACGGCATGCACCCCGAACGCAGCCTGCTCCTCTATGGGCGCAGAATGATATGGTATGAGCTGACCCTCTCCGCGATATAAGGGGATCAACCCTTCCACATATCAGAGGGAAGCTAGGCAGGCAAGTAGGGCGCCAAGCGCTCCAGCACATGGGCACCTGGCTCCATCTCGCCGCGCTCTACGCGATGGGTCAACTCTACGATCGCCTGGTTCATCGGTGTGGGGATGCCCAATTCCCGGCCTTTGCTCACCAAGGCTCCGTTCAAATAGTCCACCTCGGTGCGGCGCCCTTTGAGCACATCTTGTTGTAACGAGGGGCGGCCCGGCTGGCCCAGATGTGCTATTTGTTCCGGCGTCAGGTGACGGACGGCTCTCGCCCGAGCCATCGCCTCCGCTTGTACTAACAACTTGGCTCGCGTGTCGGCCGCCGCCAATTCGCTCATGTCCATACCAGTTACCGGCTCCAGCGTGACGCCTATGGTGAGGGCGATGCGCGCTCCCTCCTGACCGGCTTTTACGCGGATCAGGTTGTCCAGCTCATATTGTTCCGCCGTGAGCCGGGCACCCTCTTCACCGAGCAGACCCGACATGGCGTTGCCCATGCTGTTCCAAAGCAACTTGGACCAACGCGCCCCCCAGATATTGCCCGTCGCTTCGCTGGGGCCGATAACTCGCAACATATCCACCACCTGGCGGACCCGGTTCGTGATCAGCCCCGATAACTCGCCCACCGAAAAGGCATGGGTCGTCATGGGGTCGGTGCGCACAATGTGCCCCGGCTCATAGACACCGGCGCTGATCGTCGTCACGCAGCCTACCGTGCGCGAGTAACCCACCACTTGGGCCACCGGCTCGTCGTTGAGGGCGTTCATCGCCGGCAGCACCATGCCCCAGGGGGCCACGTGAGGGGCGATGAGGTGCGTTGACCATACCGTGTCGTAGGATTTGACCGAGAGAAACACGATATCGAACGGCTCCCAGATGGTGCTGACCTCATGTAGATGCAGCGCCTTGACCGGTATCGTGAACCTCTCTTTCAAATCGGTGAGCGTCAAGCCATCGCGTTTCATCGCCTCGATGTGCGCTGCCCATTGGTCGATGAGCGTCACGTCTTGGCCGGCCCGCGTAAGATATGCGCCGATCGAACCACCGATTCCTCCTGCCCCCAACACCGCAATCCTGGTCATGTCTCCCTTGCTCCGAAAAAGTTGAAACACAGGCTCATCCATCGCAAGGCGAACCTTGTCACCTTCTGGACACTTGGCCAGCTGGGATGATACCTTTATCAAAAGGAACGGTCAACGTCTCCAGGGCAAGCAGGCCGAGAACGCACCCCTTGACCTCCTCAGTCGTCTCTATATAATGAGTGTCTGAGCCCCTATTGGCGTTTTTGCCCGCCTTGGCGATCCAAGAGGAAATAACTTATGCCTATACGCCCTCGGTTTGTCCTGGTCTTCGTCGCCATCGCCGCCTTGGCCATTGCGGTTCCGGCCTGGGCCACGCCTGGCAAGCCCCTTGGCGCGCCCGATCTGACACAGGTGGCCGTCGGGATGCAGGGGTTGCCCCCTATGGTGGCCCCGGGAGGGTCCATCGCCCTCCATTGGACGGTCGAGGGGGGCAGTTGGGTCGAACGCACCGCCGTGTTCTGGGACGTGGTCAGCCATGCGTACGACAAGGGCTATCGCTATCGCACCCCCTTCCAGGAAAACAAGGGGATGGGCCATTTTTACGGCTATATCGACGTGCCCGCCGAGGCGCAGACGATCTATCTGCAGCCCTACGCCGTGGTCAATGGCGCCATCTTCTGGGGGCCGGAGCATAGGGTCTATACCCGCCTGGCGCTGAATACCGGTAGCTATTCCGCCTGGCAAGATAACGAGGGTGAGTGGTGGGGTTCGGATGATGACGGCGGTATTGTGCACCATTGGTATGGCTTTGAAGGGGGCGTGAGGCACCAGGTAGCAGTGCCCATCGCCGGCACCCAAAACGATACCCTATACCAGTCACAGCGCATCGGCGTGCGCGCTTTTGGCTGCTATTTGTCGACAGGATCTGCGCAGAGCGAGATCTTGGCCGAGTTCCATCTGGCCGAGCTCAGCTCCGTGGCGCCTGGGGCGCGGGTTTTCGACATCTACTTGGAAAAGAACACCCCGCAAGAGGTGAGCATTCGCGGCATAGACGTCGCCGCCCAAGTGGGCACGTTCCATGCCCTGGTCATTTCGCGTACGGTGACCGTCGTCGATGACCAGCTCGATATCACCTTCGTCGGTCGATCCGGCAGCGCGCCCATCCTCAACGGCCTCCTTTTGCGCGGTTTGTCCGGCGCGCCCAAACGGCAGGCGACGCAACGCATCGCCAACTCGGCGGACGATACCTATGTTTGGGGCACCGGCAACTATCGCACCAGCGAGACGGTCAACCTCGACGGTGGCGGCAACTATCACGGAGGGCTGCGCTTCATCTATTTGCAGATTCCACAGGGCTCGACCATCCACCACGCCGAGCTGCGCGTAACAGCCGTTGAGGATTCGTATCAACTCACCAAACTGCGCATATACGCCGACGACGTGGATCATTCGCAGGATTTCCGCGAGGGGGCATTGCTCACGCTACGGCCTCGAACCGATGCCTATGTCGTTTGGAATATACTACGCTCTCACGAGTGGCGCGTCGGCCGAGAATACACGTCGCCCGAGTTGGCGCCGGTGATCCAAGCGATCGTGAACCGTCCGGGTTGGCGTTCCGGCAACGCTCTAAGTCTGTTGCTCATCGGGCAGGGAGGTGACAGCGCCCCACGGCGCGTGCACTCTATCGAGGGCTCGGCCCACGACCGCGCCATGTTGCTGGTGGACTATTCGCCGCCCTACGTTTTGCCCCCTACGGCGGCGCCGACGTTGACCTTTACCCCTATTCCTTCCTGGACACCCACGCCGACCCAAACGCTCACCCCGACCGCCACGGCGACGCCCACCGAAACCCCTTTGCCGACGGAAACGGCAACGCCTACCATAACCCCAACATCTACCATCAAGGCGCCGCCTACGTATACGGCCACGCCCACCCGGCCGATGCAGTATCTCCCGCTGCTCTTTCAGCCCTTTATCAAAGGTTGAGCGAGCAGGGAGATACGCCCCTCGGGAGCGCACGAGCGAACCTTGTGCTCGCTCAGCGATGTAGGCAGCGCTTCCCCTACAGATGGGCATGAAGGGTAAATAGCCATGGGCGGTTGCGGCACGGCCGCAATCCGATTACAATCCCCCTCGTCGTTTCAACCAACAACTGTGATAAATGCAAAGACGAGCCCGTGCCCGGCATGCCCAATGTCCGACGCCCGGTGGCCATCATCGATAAGGACGCAAACATGTTTTGTGGAATAGTAGACGCCAGGAGGCTCCGCAGATGTCTGAACTCTGCGAGGCAGGTCGATGTTGCACACTGGGCCAGGGCGTTCTGCGCGGGGCGCACCTCGGCAATCCGGCAGTTGGCCCCGTTATTGGTTTTGGCCTTGGCGTTGCTGACAGGGTGCTGCATGGCGGCCGAGCCGATTACCTCACTGCCCCAAAGAGCCGCGACGGTGTGCTCCCCATCGACAAATCCGGCGCCGCGCCTCGTCGTTCGTGTTCACTACCCTATGTTGAGCAGAGGTGGCCAGCAAAGGGTAGCTGTTCGCGTGTTGGATTGCACCGGCCGAGGCGTGCCCGGCCTCTCTTGCACTTTGATCGTCCACGAGGCCCAAGGCAAGCGCGGGCTGACCACGCCGCCGACCGATGCACAGGGGTATACCGAGATTGCGTTTCCGGTGAACGCTTCTCCCCCTGGATATCGCGTGCTGATAGAAGCTCTGGCCCTCTGGCAAGGATATGAGCTGCGGGGGCAAACCTCTTATATCATCTGTGGCTTGCGTAACCCGTCGTCTCCTTGAACAGGGCGCCCGATTCCTCCTCGGCGACGGCGTCCCACAAGGAGAGTTGAAACTCTGGGCGACGCCCGGCGAGCAAGATCCAGGGCGCGGCCCGGCGCGCGGCGGCTGGGCTCAACCCCAAGTCCTTCAACGTTCGCAGCCGCCCTTGGCGTCGCCGGGCCAGGATATCGTCCGCCGATTGCGGGCCGATGCCGGGTACGCGCAGCAATTCGTCACGTGTGGCGGTGTTTACTTCGATCGGGAAGTGGTCGGGATGGCTGTAGGCCCAGGCCCATTTCGGGTCGGCGCCGGCCAGCAGATGCCCCATCTCATCGAACACCAGCTCATCCACCCGGAAGCCGTACTGTCGCAAAAGAAAATCGGCCTGATAGAGCCGATGCTCGCGCCATGTCGGCGTCGGCGGGTGCCCTTCAAGCGGGGTGCCGCGCACGGGTCGAAAGGCGCTGAAATAGGCGCGGCTGAGCCGCACCTCCCGGTATAGCACCGCCGTCAGAGACAAGATCTCGCGATCCGATTCGCCGGCCGCGCCCACCACGAATTGCGTGGTCATGCTCACCCGCTTTTCATTTTCTGTGCGCAGCCGATGGGCAGTGCGCAGCGGCCCGAGCAATTGCTCGATCTCTTTGTGTTTGCTAAGGGCGCGCAAGCGATGGCTGCCCGGCGCTTCGACGTTTACCGACACGCGGTTGGCCAGCTCGAGCGAGGCGGCAATGGCAGCCTCCTCTGCACCAGGCAAGATCTTGAGATGTACATAGCCAGGGAAGGCGTAACGCTTGCGCACCAGCTCCACCGTGGCCAGCATACGCTCCGTCGCCCGCCCCACGTTGCCGCATACGCCGGAACTGAGGAACAGGCCCTCCACCAGCCTGCGGCGCACCAATTCATCGAACAGACGCGCCAGCTCATCCGGCGTGAACGCCGTGCGCGGGGTATCTCGCCCGCTGCGAAAGGCACAATACGCGCAGTCGTTCTCACAGATATTGGATTGCAACACCTTGAGCAAGGGAACGCGTTTGCCATCCGCGCGAACGGCATAAGAGACCCAATGGCCAATGTCCGCCGCCTCCCGTGGATGGACCGACTCGCAAGCCGAGCAAACGTCGTACTGAGCGGCACGCCCGAGAAGCCCGATCTTGTCCTCGACCGCCATGTGGCTCTTCCCCTGTGCTAAACATCCCATGCATATCATAGCACATATGTTCTACCACGTCAATGCGTTTTTTCTGGTGATTACCCATAAGTCAGGCACTCTCTTGGGAAGGGGAATCGGGCGGCAAAGGACAGGGTTGCGACGGTGATAAAGACGGCCGCGATACCCGCGAGCAAGAGATAGGGGCCATTT
>JACIWY010000171.1 GCA_014360745.1 Chloroflexota bacterium | reverse complement strand
CGAATTGTTATACATGAATCCCAGGTCCGGCGTGATCACCCCCGATGAAGAGCCCAATGAGTGGGTCAATGCCACACAGGTGCCCTGCTCGTCCACCACGCTAACATGAGTCGTATCCGGCGGCCCGTTGGGCACAAAAGAGACCGAGATCGGCTCGCCGGCGTCGATCCGGCGGCGCCACATGGCCGCGCGCTCTTTGCTGATCATCCACTCCAAGGGCACCTCGATGAATTCGGGATCACCTAAATAGGGATTGCGATCGGCAAAAGCAGCCTTCATGGCCATGGAAACGAGATAGATATAATCGGGCGAATTATGCTCCATGGCGGCCAAGTCATACCCTTCAAGGATATGGAGCGCGGCGACGAGGGTCGGCCCGCCATGGGGCGGCGGAGAGGTCACAATCGTCCAATCTCGATAGGTGCCCACTACTGGCGGCACATCGCGCGAGGCGTAGGCAGCCAAGTCATCGGCGGTTACAAAGGCGCCGTTGGCGGCGAGATCGTTGGCAATCTCGCCGGCCAGCGCCCCATGATACATCTCCTCCGGGCCACCATCAGCCAAACGGCGCAGAGTGCGCGCGTAATCGGGGTTGCGCAGCGTCTCGCCGGCGTCGTAGGGCGTCCCGTCGGCGTGGAGGTAGATGCGGCTCGCCTCCGCATTGGAACACAGATAATCATAGAGCGAAGCCCCTTGGGGATATTTCGCCTTAGCCTTCCAGCCCATGGCCAGGTCTTCGCCGACGACGAATCCCTCCTCGGCAACGCGGATCGCCGGCTCCAAAGCCTGCGCCCAGGAAAGGGTGCCCCAACGTTCCAGGATGGTGGCCAAACCGCGGACCATGCCCGGCGTGCAGATCGAGCGATAGCCCACATCGTTGACCTTGTCCTCCAAAAAGAACCCCCAACCATCGGGATTAGGTTGGATGACCTTGTCCACCCACATATCCGGCGTCACCAGCGACCCGGCCAACGCTGGCGCATCGAGAGCCAGGCGCCGGCCATCCTTGTGCAACGTCAACAGGGCATACCCGCCAATACCACATGAATGGGGGCTGACGATGGATTGCACAAAAGCACAGACCACGGCGGCATCTACGGCGTTGCCGCCGGCCATGAGCACTTTGGCCCCCTCTTCGACCGCAATGGGCTGCGGGGCCACGATCATGTTACGCATTACACACCTCCCGCTCAGGCTATTGAAACACGTCCCATTCCGCCTCGACGCGCTTTTGAACCACAACGCCGTTATTGGCATCGACGACGAGTTTTTCCCCCGTTTTGATACGTCGCGTAGCCTCCCGGACGCCGAAAACCGCCGGCACAGAATATTCGCGGGCCAACACGCCAGCGTGTTCGAGCAAGCCGCCTTGCTCGGCGACCACCGCAGCCACAATGCTGAACAACGGGCTGAGCTCAAACAACGGCTCGCGACAAACCAATATCTCCCCGGGGAGAATGCTGGTGGATTCGGCCAACGTGTTCACCACACGGGCAGGCCCCGAGGCGACGCCGGGCGAAACCGGTGTACCGCGCAAAACGAGATCCGAGTCGGCCTTGATGTCCAAAACGGGCTCGATCGCGAGCGGCTCGACGCGCAGCCGCCTGGGCGGCGAATAGCGATACCAGCGGCGCAATAGCTCCTTGCGCTCCAACAAGGCGCGCACCACCTCGTCGCGCTGCATCGACCCATCAAGCCAATTGAGGATCTCCTGAAAACCCAGGAGACAGGCATCCTGTGGTTCACGAGCCAAGCCGCCGGCCACAAGCCGGCGCCCGACCTCATAAACCGCTCGGCGTTCCAGCATTCTCGCCAATCGTACCGGCTCATCGAGCTGAACCTCCAGAGGAACATAACGCCTCGCCAGGCGTAACACCTGGAGGTATGCGGCCCTTTTAAGCCGACCCAGCCGGTTCAAGACCCGGTGTTCGAGCAACGCCTGTTCTCGCTGACGACGTTCGCGCCCCTTTTCCGGCGAGACCAGCTTGCCCTCGGCCAGGCGTTGTTTCATGTATTTCAAGCGAGCCCGCACCGCAGATTCGTCCGGCTCCAGCGAACAGAGATCTCGCCACTCGGCCAACGGGCCCTCGCCCAGAAAAAAGTGCCCATACCGCGCCATAAAATCGCCAAGGGCCTGCCCCTCTTCATCGGCCGACCCATACGATTCGGTAGCCAGGGTGTATAAAGCGTCCTCCCAGCGCATGCGCGGGTCGCAAGCTGCCCATAAAAGCGTTTCGCAGTCGGGCTCGTCCTGAAGCCAGGTGCGATGGAGGTGACAAAAAATGTCGCGCAACGCCTGGGGGACGTTTTGCAGCTTGCCGCGTTCCGCCCAAAAGGCGTCTCCGATATCGATGAGTTGCCGCAAATGCTCTGCCAACTGGCGGGCCGACAAAACGCCGAGTTTTTGATCGCGCAACGCATCGAGCATCGGGCGCTCCTCGCGAAACAGAGCCCGCTGCTCGCGATCCAAGATGCGCGCCTTGTACAATCGTCTGAGGCGGAAAAACCAGTCGCGCAGCGGCCCCGCTTCTTCAGGCGGAGAGATGGCAAAGAGACGGCGATAGACATAAAGATAGCCAAAGATAAAAAAATCATCTCGCCCACTATAAGGCGTGAAAAGGCGATTGACACCCCGAAAATAAGCAGCGTTCATCGCCGGGCTACGGCTGCGATGATACCAGGAAAAAGGGCGCATGGCGCGGGGTGTGCTGGAGGGTGGGGCCACCAGTTCCAGTTCGTTATGACCGGCCCCTATCTCGTTCGCCGACACGGGCAGATACGCGGGCACCTTGGTCAAAGGGCGAACTCGCAACACATAGAGTTTGTCGTCATCGGCCACCGTCCATTCGATGGCTTGGTAAGCCAAGTGATGCTCGTCCAGCAAAAGCCCCAGGTGCCGAAGCTGGCTCCAGGTTGCTTGTTCGCCAGGTTGGCGCTCATATGGATCGAGGATATGGAGTGTCGCCCGATCGTCGCTACGAGTTTCGAGCACAAAGCGATCGGGGTTACCGGTGATGGGGTCGGCGGTGAACAGGGCACCGCGCACTTGCGGGACGATCATCGGCTGCATGAGGACGGCCATAGAGGAGCTCAAGAGATCCACGCCAAAGGTCTGGGCATAAGCCAACGCCTTGGCGCTAAAGAGGGACATCCAACAACCCAACACGGCCTCGATGGCCCTGTCCTCGCTATCTACGTCTAAATACGTCGCGTGTTGGCCGACAAAGCTTTGTTCCGGGCTATCCTCATTCGTAGCCGAGGAACGCACCGCCACCGAGACGCCCCCCATCGAGCGCCAGGCCTCGCGGATGGTTCGCGAGACCTCTTCAGGCGCCCGTCGCACCTGGAAGGCCGAACGAATGGCCCATTCTACCGCTTGAAAATGGGTGATGGTTCGAGGCTGCATTGTGGCCAGGATGGAGGCCACCTCGCCTTGTAGCCCTCCCTGTCGCATAAAGCGACGATACAGCTCGGTGGAAAGCACGACGCCGGGAAGCACGGGCGCGCCCAAACGCAAGGCTTCGCCGAGGCGCGCAGCCTTGCCGCCCACCTCGGGTAGATCTTGTAAAGAGACCGTGCTCAACGGGCGAAATAGCGGCATCGAGGCACCTCATTCCCTCGCCATGCTCTGCATAGGGTCAGCTAAAAAGGACGTATTGCCGCAAAAAATCCAACACCGCCTGGTAAAAAGCCTCGACGGTCTCCGCCTTGCGCCAGCCATGGCCCTCGCCCGGATAAAGGTGATATATGTGTGGCACGCCATTGCGCCGCAACACCTCCACGATCGACTCCGCTTGCGACGGCGGCACCACCTGGTCTTCCTCGCCCTGAAAGATAGCCACCGGATCGCGGATGCGATCGGCAAAAAAGAAGGGCGAGCGTTCGCGATAGAGCGCCGCCGCCTCGGGCAATGGGCCGATCAGCGTGTCCAGATAATAGCGCTCGAACTTGTGCGTATCGGCCGCCAGCGTAAAGAGGTTGGTCACCCCGTACATGCAAACGCCGGCTTTGAAGGTGCCTGGGTAGCGGATCAGGCTTTGCAGCACGGTGTAGCCGCCGGCGCTGCCGCCCATGATAGCCATCCTTTTGCCGTCCACCAGGTTTTGCCCGGCCAACTCGCGGGCTCCGCTGACCGCATCGTCCACATCCAAGATCCCCCATTGCCCCTGTAACCGCCGCCAATAGGCTCGCCCGTAGCCGCTGCTGCCCCGATAATTGACATCCAACAGCGCATAGCCGCGGGTGACAAAGAACTGGGCCTCGGCAGAATAGCGCGCTCTGGCCTGGCTGGTGGGGCCACCGTGGACGCGCACGATCAACGGAGGGCGGGTTTGCCCCTCTTCAGAGGGTGAGGGCAGATACAAAAGACCGTGAACCTCTTCGCCATCCAGAGAAGCCCAAGAGATAGCCTGTGGCTCGGCAAGCTGTTCCGGGGGCACAAGCTCGCTCTCAGCCCTGGCGCGCACGCGCACTTGGTCGCTGGCCGGGTCCCAAGTGACGATGCGTTCCGGAACGACGCTGCTAGAGGCGATCACAGCCACCTCTCCTTCTGGCCCTACCGCCGGTTGCGAGACGGCGGTATAGCCTACAAGCGCCTCGACAGGCGCCGCACGGCCCCCGTCGACGGTCACCGACCATAGTGTGACCCGGCCCTGCTCGTTGCGGCACACATAGAGGCGGCTCCCATCGGCGCTCCAAGCATAACTACGCATCCCTTGGGCCCAAGCCGGTTCAGCCAGCTCCGCCTCTTCCAGCCATAAAGGTATCGTTTCGCGACGGCCCAAGTCGTAAAGATACAGGCCGTTCCAACCGCCGGCATCCGAAACGTAGGCCAAAAAGCGCCCATCGGGCGAGAAGGAAGGCTGAAAGACCGATACCCCGGCGTCGCCCACGAGCACCTCCCGCTCGAGCGCCTGGGGCAGGCCGTGTTCCGGGCTGCTCAAGGTGGCCAACGCTAGACGAGAGCCGTCCCAAGGCATGTTGGGATGATCCCATTCCACCCAGGCGATCCGCCGCCCATCCGAGCTCCAGGCAGGCTGCATGTAAAAATCCGCGCCCTCGACCAACCTCTGAGGCCAACCTTGGCCGTCGGCAGGAGCCAAGGCCAGCGAATCTGTCTCTTCATAAGTGTGGACATAGAGCAGCCAGTGACCATCTGGGGAAAGGGTAGGAGATGCCGGCTGGCCAAAGGCGGGGGTAACGGCCTGGGGCACCCCCGCCACGAGAGACTGGCGATAAAGTCGCCCATCGGCCACATAGTACGCATGGCCATGCCCAGCGGTCATATCTCCTCCACCATAGCCAACCCGCGCCCGCACCGAATGCTCGGCGGTAAGCTCTCGCGGAGCGTGGACATCGGGCAGGTCGCAGACGAGGACGCCTCGATCAGAACGTTGCTCCAACCATACGAGGGCTCCCGTCTGAGCATCCCAAGCGACATCGCGCAAACGACGCCCGAGCGCGAGGGTTTTGGGGGAGATGGTGCTAGGCCATAAACCATAGGGTCGGAACTGCTGAGCCATATCGTCAACCCTCATTTCGTATCGCCCAAAAACCGATGGCCAAAGGATACTCGCCTGGGATGAGGGGGGCAAACCGGCAGGCGATCGACTATATAGCCGGAGCGCAGAGAGGATATCCGCGCTGGGGCTCCTTATTTGTATTCATATTCGATCCGCTGAATATGGCCGCGCCAATAAGGCCGGGGGCCTGCCGGGAAAAGCCAGGCCACCCCGCCATCGAGCGGGATCCTCATCCTCCCGCGCGGCGCATAGTTCCAAAAACGGCCCCGCCATGGGGTCGCCACCTGCTTTTCCCCCACCTGGCGATATCGCTCGTCGGAACGCGCGGAAGCGATCAACCCCCGAGCGTCGAATTGGAACACCAACTCAATCGTCGTCGCGCCATCGCTGAGCGTCGCGCCGGCCTGGGCGTCATCGATGGCCTCCCAAATCACACCTCAGCTCGGCAAAAGCGTCGTTTATCGATTCAACCTTTCTTATGTGACAGCATCGTCGGGCCATGCACTATGACGATGACGATCGCCACAGCCCACAAAAGCCCCACCGCAATCCATAGGGGACGCAACTCGCCGCCTGTGTCCATCGGCAGAATGGGCAGGATCCCTAACGTCGTGTTGCTTGCTGCGTGAAAGAGATGCACAATTAGCAAGCTCTGCGTGCTATTGTATAGCCATGTCATCACGACGGAAAGGGCAATAGACTGCATCACGAACAGGCTCAGCGGGATCTCTTGATGAAAGTTTCCCTTCATCCAGAACTGTGGTAGATGCCATATCCCCCACACCACGCCAATGATAAGGCTAGCTGCCAGTGCATTCAGCTTCTTCTGTAACCTGGGCAGCGCATACCCTCGCCATCCCATCTCCTCTCCCAACACGCTCAAAAACAATACATAGGCCAATATGGGTATCACCAGGTATAACTGACGAGGATCGTTAAACTGCGGAATTTCGCCACCCAACACCATATGGATTCCCAAGGCCGCCATCGCCACTACCGCTGTTCCCAGGAAGCTAAACAAATACCAAAACACGCTCACACGCCAGACCCACAACTGCTCTAACAGCGTGTACAAGTATTCCCATCCACCTTCCATTCCCGTCAACAATAGCGCCGCCGATGTAGGGCCAAAGGTGCCCACAATCAATAACAGCCGGCTCTCCCGCCCCATCCGGACCATAAGCATCCATGGCATCCATGAGAGAGCATAGGTCAACACAAAAAAGATCAGAAGTGAGTAATTTCGCAGGATGATTTGATGTCGCACTGTATACCCTATCCCACAAGTGCCCTGGCCCTGGCGCAGATGCGCTCCACGTTGGGCAGGGTCCGCTCTTCCAGATAGCGGGCATAGGGGATCGTCGTCCGCGTGCAGACGCGGTCATACCTGAACGAGACGCCCTCCTCCAGCAAAGTGGCCGCTAATTCGCCCGAGAGGCCAAACCCCTCATAATCTTCGTCGACCACAAGCAAACGTCCGGTCTTGGAGACCTCCTCACAGAGCATCGCCCTATCGAGCGGCGAGACGGTCCGCAGGTCCAACACGCCTGCCGAAATCCCTTCCCGCTCAAGCGCCTGCGCGGCCTCTAACGCACGATGTACCCCGACGCCGACGCTAACGAGGGTCAGATCCTCGCCATCGCGGCGAAGCGCGGCCCGGCTAATGGGCAGCGGCTCCCACCGCTGCGGGACCCAGCCCCGCACCCCTTCGGCGGGCACCTCATAGCGCACATTGCGGCGCCCTCCAGAGCCCAGGAATTCCAGCCAAGATTCCGAGAGAAGCTTGTGCTCGAGGAAGATGACCGGCCCGTTATATTGCAAGGCAGCCATCATCAGACCGCCCGCATCGGCCGGCGTAGAGGGAACCAGCACCGTCAGCCCTGGGATATGCGCCAACCAGCCCCATAAGGATTGCTCGTGCTGCCCACCATCG
>JACIWY010000170.1 GCA_014360745.1 Chloroflexota bacterium | reverse complement strand
GAGGGGTTGGTGCTGCGTTTCACCCTGCCGCCCGGTGCCTACGCCAGCAACGTCCTGGATGAGGTGATGAAGACGGGCTAATCAAGTCGTAGCCGGCGCTTTGACCTCATCGTCGGGCTTGCCAATGCGGGCGATGCGCGCCAGGATCACGCCCACTTCGTAGAGCAGATACAGCGGCACCATGACGATCATCATGTTCACCGGGTCGGGTGTGGGCGTGACGAGGGCCGCAATGACGGCGATCACGATGATGGCGTACTTGCGAAAGCGAGAGAGCTTCTTGGCCGTGACCAGGTTCAGCTTGGCTAGGAAGAACATGAGCAGCGGCGTTTGAAAGACGATGCCCATCCAAAAGAGGACGCGGGTGACAAAAGCGATATAGTTATCTAATGTCCATTGATTTTCGATCAAATCGGCAAGAAAACCCTGCATAAAGCTGATCGCTGCCGGCAGCATGATCAAAGCCGCAAAGGCAATTCCCCCGATGAAAAAGATCGTCACACCCGGCAACAGGAAATAAAGATATTTCTTTTCCTCCGGCAAGAGGCCGGGCATGACAAAGCGAATCGCCTGATAGACGATGACGGGCATCGCTATCGCCGCGCCGCCGATCAAGGCGATGCGAAAATAGACGATGAACGTCTCGGTGGGATGGATGGCCTGTGGGGGCCGGGCCAATGGCGAGATCAGCAAAGCTAGGGCTTGGGGAGTAAAGACAACGCTGATCGCCGTGCCTATGATCAAAGCGATAAAGGCCTTGAGCATGCGCGAGCGCAGCTCAGCCAGGTGTTCCCAGATGGTCAGTTCGACATCGTTGGACATAGTTGTTGTTATTCTGGTTTCTTGCCGATTTCTTGCGACTCGGCAGGCTGTATAGTCTCTATCAATGTGGCCTCAGACGCCGCAGACTCCTCACCATCCACGGGGGATGTGGCCAGATCGGCGTTTGTCGCTGCTTCGGGCTCGTTTCCATTGGAGGGCGCGGCGGGCTCTTGGGTTTCTTCTTCCACCACGAGCGGCCCAATGGGCGTGGGTTCGATGGCTTCTAGCTCCACTTCTTCGGGGTCGCGGTCTTCGGGCACGAGCAATGCGGTGTGAATAAGCACCGGCGCCGCCTCTTCAAGCTGGGCAGAGAGGCCATACGGTGAGGGTGCAGGAGCTTCTTCGATCTCCAGCTCTCCTTCCAAAAAGAGCAGCATCGTGGCTGTTTCCTGCCCCTGTTCGGTTTGTCCGGCATCGGCGGGCTGAGCGGCTAAGCCGGAAGGCAGGGAAACCGCAGCCGTGGCAGCAGTAGGAAGGCGACCCGTGGGCGTTAAAGCTTGCCCCGGGGCTTGTAGCGCCTGGTTGACCTCGCCGGCCGCTTCCTGCACCTCTTTGGCCGTGCCCTCGATAATTTCGCCGATCTCTCCCGCTTCTTTTTTGGCTTCCTCAAAGACCTCCTGCATCTCTTCCAAGTTCAAGGCGTCGCGGAATTCCTGGGTCATGCTGTCCGTTTCCTGGCGGAGCTTGGCCAACATACGGCCCATCTGGCCGGCGAGCTGCACCATGCGCTCGGGGCCAACGACCAACATGGTAATGATCAAGATGAGGAGGATCTCGCCTGTACCTATACCAAACATCGATTTGGAGGACCTCCTATGGGCGTCGAAACGCGCGGGCTATGGTGATCAAGAGGGTTCACCGTGAGAGGTAGCGATATGCGCTTCGGCCTCTTGATTGAGGCGGGTGCGAAGATTATGCAGGTCGGAAAGCAACGTGCCCAATACGCCGTTGACGAAACGCCCAGAGCTCTCGCTGCCGAACAACTTGGCCAGCTCTACGGCTTCGTTGATCGCCACTTTGGGTGGCGTTTCCTCGCTATACACCAATTCGTAGGCCGCCAAGCGCAGAATATTGCGGTCCACCGGTGCGATCTGATCCAGCGGCCATTCGGGCGCGATGCGCTGCAATATCTCGTCCAACGCTTCGCGATGTCGAAGCACGCCGTACGTCAGGCGCCGACAAAATCCCTCTCCATCCGCGGGCAAAGGACGCTCTTCGAGGCGCTCTCGGAGGGCGCTCTCGGGATCGTGCGCAGTCACATCTACCTCAAAAAGTGCTTGAAAGGCAGTGATGCGCGCCCGTCGCCTGATCTTCACGACTCCCCCTCTAGGAGGCCTCGTCCTTGACAGACGTCTCGACATCCTCGATATGCACATTCACGGCCAATACGGGCATGCCCACCATTTCTTGAATGGCGCGCGCGACGCGGGATTGGATCTCGCATCCCAACTCGTATAAATTTACATTTTTGGCCGCCACGATATAAAGATCTACAGAGACGGCGTCATCCACAAGTTGGATATACACACCCTCGCCGGTCCCCTTGCCCCTTAGCCAACGATCCACTCCACTGGACAAATCGTGATGCATGGAGACCACGCCCGGCACCGACAAGGCTGCCAAGCGAGCGGTGGTGGCCAGAACTTGAGGGGAGATGCGGACCGCTCCAAGCCTTTTTCCCACGGTGTGCCTCCCAATTTCTGCGGCGTGACGATCCGTTCCGCGACCGTCCTTACAAACTATTCTACATACAAGGGCCGCCAAGAGCGCCTAGCACCCCGCCGCGGCCCTTGCTTCGCTCAAAAGTTAGTCGGCCTTGACCTCGATGACCGTCTCGCCATCGTAACTGCCGCAGGAGGGGCAGATGTGGTGCGGCCGGCGCATCTCATGACAAGACGGGCACTCCACGAGCTTGAGGGCGGTGAGAGCCTGGTGGGCTCGTCGCCGTCGGGTACGACCTTTGGATTGTTTTCGTTTCGGTAGAGGAGTCATATTTAGGCATTCCTTTCAGCAATTTTATCTATTCATCTTCCGGGCTGCTTAGTAGTTGGGCCAAAATGGACAACCGCGGATCGATCTCGTCTCGGCGACACTGGCATGAAGCGAGGTTCAGGTTCTGCCCGCATATCGGACACAAGCCCTTACAATCCGGGCGACACAAGCTGGGCGACATGCTGGCGACAATAACATATTGTCGCAAAACCTCGGTCATGTCGAGCATATGATGCTCGTCGATGATCAACTCGGGTTCGTCTTCATCGGTGATGGGCAAGCTAGCGCCGGTCTCGATATCGATGGAAGGGATAAACTCTTCCTCGATCTCGAATTCGATCTCCACCCGGGTCAGCTCCAGACAGCGGCGACACATCTGATTGACGGATACGTGCGCCTTGCCCGTCACCAGGATACCTCGAGGCGTGCGCACAAAAAGCAGCTCACCCTCCAGATGGGTATCCCCTGGGTTGAGTTCATCGATGTCGCGTAAATCGCCAGAGGCGGTGCGGCGGCGCGAGGCGCCGACGCCTTCCTTGAGCAGTTGCGCGACATTGTATATCATAGTGACCTCTTGTTAACGTTCTAGTTTCTATGCCATTATAGATGGTGGGCGTCTCTATGTCAAAAAATCGGGCGGTTTCACCGACCATAAACCTGTGAATAGGAAACCATCCTCGCTCGAATCGGGGCGCAATGCAGGCCCTTACTGGGGGCTGGCGTTTTGTCTCCTCGCCGTTGTTTTTTACCCCACGCTGGTGTGGTTGGTGAACACATGGCTCAGCAGCCCCTACTATAGCCATGGCTTGCTCATCCCGGCCATCGCCGCCTGGTGTGCCTGGCGGCTCTCACGGGAGCACCGAGAGAAGCCTCAGGACGCTTTGGGGGAGGGCCTGGCGGCCTTGGGCGTGTCTTTGGGCGTTCATCTCTTTGCCCTGGGCAGGCAACGACATCTGCTTTCTTCGTTGGCGCTCGTCCTTAGCCTGGCCGGCTTGGTCATGACCATCGGTGGGATCTCTGGGCTGAAACGCCATAGCTTCCCACTGGCTTTTTTATTGTTCATGATCCCCCTGCCTTGGATGGACTCTTGGGCGCCTGTTCTAGCGCGGGGCGTAGCCCATTGGGCTGCTGTTCTGGCCCGACCTTTGGGCATTCAAGCGACCGTTGAGGGGGCACGTATCGGTTTGGCCGGAGGAGCCATGACAGTGGGTGCTCCTTGTAGCGGGCTCAATTCGCTCGTTGCGCTCATGGCCCTGGCCGCTTTGTATGCCTTTCTCGTTCGCGGGCCCCTTTGGAAACGGGCTTTGCTGCTGCTGTTTTCGCCGTTCATCGCGCTGGCCGTCAATCTAACCCGCATCTGGTTGCTGTTGTTGCTGGGCCATTACGCAGGCGTCGATGCAGCGCTGCGCTATTTTCATGATTGGTCGGGCCTGCTCCTCTTTGCGTTGGCCCTCGGACTTTTGATGCTTGCCGGCCGAGGTTTGGGATGCGTCGGGATACGCTCCGATATCTAGCCCCTTTGCTTCTGTTGGCTGTGGCGGCGGGCTTGGTGTGGAGCTCGAGGCTTGGCTCTTTTAGCCCATTGCCCTTTCTGGTCGGCAGAGAGGCTGCTTTGCAGGAGGGCGAAACGCCGCTCGGAGACACGACCACTGTGCCACGTTATCTGTTGCACACCGATGTGGCCGGCTGGTACGAGGTCACGCCTGACGAAGCAGTGGTGATTAGCCCCTATGATCTACGTATCGACAAGGTGTCGGAGGCGCTGCCTCTGACATTGGGCCGTTGGCGCGGCGAGGAGCTGGGCTCCGATGCCGACATTGACAAATGGTATGATCAACCCGATGTGGTGCTTCGTCGGCTTTACCGAGGTGGCACGGAGGAGTTTGTGTGGCTCACCGTCATCGCCTCGCGGGGGCCCAAGAGCTTTCACCTGTTCGAACACACGCCCCATTCGTGCCATACTAGTGCTTCCTGGCAGACGTTTCTCGATGATATCGTGCGTGTGCCCATTGCCGAAGGCAAGGCGTTTGCCGTGCGTCGGGGCGCATTTGCCCGCGACGAGATACAGCGCGTTATCTATTACTGGTATCAGTGGGACGGGCCTTCGCGCGATCCGGCGAAAGGCGTGGCCTCATGGCGCTTGAGCACCGAGGTAACCGGCGTGGATCGCCACGGCCTTGCGGATGCCGAACGGCGCCTTATCGAGCTGGCGCGGCTACTGTTCGGCGACACGGCGCGCTGGCACCGCTTCTGAGAACAGAACCGCATAGTAGGAGAGGAAATGAGTTCGGAGTTTGCCAATAATCCGAGGCGCTTGGCCGCGATCCATCGCGGTTTTAGGGCTACTTTGCCGGTGGCGCTAAGCGTCGTGCCTTTTGGCTTGGCCTTCGGCGCCGTTGCCGCCGATGCCGCCCCACCTTGGCAAGCGGTGCTCATGTCGGCCGCGATATTCGCCGGCACTGCCCAGTTTGTTTGCATCAGCATGTTGGCTCAGGGCGCGGCTGCGTTGCCGGTCCTAGTCACCGGCATCCTTATCAACTTGCGTTTGCTATTGCTCAGCGCCGCTCTCATGCCCCATGTCCGGCGCGCGCCGAAAAGCTTGCGCCCCTTTTTGGCCCACCTGCTTACCGACGAATCCTTTGCCGTCAGCATGGCGGAGTTCGAGGCAAGGGGCGGCGACATTTGCTTCTATTTGGGATCGGGGCTGGCCATTTTCACCTTTTGGCAAGTCTCAACATGGGCGGGGCTGTTTTTTGGCGCGGCCATTCCCCAAGGGCTGGGATTCGAATTCGCCCTACCGGCCAGTTTAATTTGCCTGCTCTTTTTGCTGCTGCGCACACGCTCGCAGGCGGTAGTGGCCGCACTGACGGCGATCGTGGCTTTGCTCGCGCGAGCGGTGGTTTCGAGCACCTGGAGCGCCATGCTCGCCACGCTACTTGTGGTTACCCTGGCCGTTCCTGTGTTGCGCATGCTGCGAAGGGGGCGCTCATGAGCGTTACGGGCCTGATCCTGATGCTGGCTCTGGCGACTTTTCTGTTGCGGCTACTGCCTTTGGTTGCCCTCAGTCGCGTGCGCCTGCCCGCCTGGGCGGAAGAATGGCTGCGTTTGGTGCCCGGTGCCGTGCTGGCGGCGTCGCTGGCGCCCAGCTTGTTGGTTCGCGAGGGGGCCCCTTTCATCGCTTGGCATAACCCCTATGTGTGGGCTGCATTGCCTGCCTTTTTGGTGGCCTGGCGCACACGCAACATGGTATGGACCATGTTGACAGGTATGGCTGCGTTTGCGCTCTTGGGCCGCGTGTTGCCCTGAGCCACCTTTCCTCGTGCTGGGCTTTAGCCACGCCCTGCGCCAACCCAAGGGTTATAGCGTTTCTCCGTGCCCACCGTCGTCTCCGGGCCATGCCCAGGGTAGACGACGGTTTCCTCAGGTAAGGTGAAAATCCGCTCCTGGATGCTGCGCATCAGCTCCCATGCGCTGCTGCCGGGAAAGTCGGTGCGCCCCACGCCATCTTGGAAAAGCAGATCTCCTGAGAACAGGACCCCCTCTTGTTCCAGCCAGAGCGAAATGCTGCCCGGCGAATGCCCCGGCGTATGGAGCACGCGGGCCTGGAGCGTGCCGATCTGTAGGACATCGCCGTCATGCAACAACAGGTCGGCTTCCAGGCCCCGGGGCACTTCCGGGCTAAAGAGGCGGAACAGGACCGGCGGCTCTCGCAGATACCCGACTTCTAGATAATGGATGGCCAAACGCGCCCCTGTCGCCTGGCACACCGGTTTGGCAGCCAACGCATGGTCAAAGTGAAAATGGGTCAACACCACAAGGGTTACATGCAGCTTGTGTTTCTCGACGGCGGCCAAAATCTCTTCGGCATCGCCGCCCGGATCGATGATCATCGCCTCGCGCGTCTCGTCGCAGCCCACCAGGTAGCAATTGGACGAGAGCGGGCCCACCACCAAGCGTTGTAAAATCATGGCCCTTCCCTTGGATAAATCGTCGCGCCCGATCATAGAGGGGCAGGGGGATGTCGTCAAGGAATTGGTTAGATGTCGGCCACACCCCCATCCGGCCAGAAGGAGCCTTGGTAGTCGCGTGGTTGGTAGGGCAGCTTGGCGATCTCGGCGAAATTCAATTCGATGCCCAGGCCGGGCTTTTCCGGCAAGGCGACGGAGCCATCGACGATCTGCAACGGCTCTTGGAGGATCTGATCGCGCCAGGGCTGGTTCTGGGCGTATTCCAGGATGCAAAAGTTGGGCAGGCAGGCGCCGAGCTGCAGGGAAGCGGCGGTGGCTACCGGCCCATTGGGGTTGTGCGGCGCCACGCGGATATAGTACGCCTCGGCCATGGCCGCGATTTTGCGCGTCTCCAAAATGCCGCCGTCGTGGCAGACGTCGGGCTGGATGATATCGACATACTGGTTTTCGATCAGTTCGGTATAACCCCATTTGGTGAACAGGCGCTCGCCGGTGGCCAGGTTCACGTTCAGGTTGGCCTCGGCCAGCCGTTTGAAAGCGGCGACATTGTCGGGCGGTACGGGCTCTTCAAAAAAGTAGAGATCGTAGGGCTCCAAGGCGCGGATCATTTTGATCGCCTGGCCCGGTCGAGGCCGGCCATGGGCATCCATGGCGATCAACACCTTGGGACCGACAGCTTCGCG
>JACIWY010000017.1 GCA_014360745.1 Chloroflexota bacterium | reverse complement strand
ATCGTCTTTTGCACTTTTTCGATCTGCTCATCGCGGCCCGGCTTGCCTTCGAGGACCTTGTCATAGTGGCTGCGAGGGATATTCTCGATAGCATAGAGCTTGAGCCCCGCCGCCTCCACCCTAGTGCGCAGCCGAAGCAGGGCGCTGAAATCGTAATACCCGTCGCCCGGCAACTCTGGGCTGTGGATGATGATGTTCGGAATGCCGAGCTGGCTGGCGAAGGTCAAGACCTCATCATCAAGTTCGTGAATAGCCCCAAAACCCAACTGCATGGCGATAACCTCCGTATGATAGGCCGTCATTGTGGGGATACGTGCGGAGGTATGATGGGGCAAAACGGGTGAGACGTCAAGGGCGATATTAGAAAAGGCCTCCCGCAAGAGGAGGCCAAATAGTTAAGGTTTCCAGGCTTCCCAGACCCTACCCACCAGCGCGGGACCGGGCTTCAAGGTCACCTGGCCGGGCTGCCAGCCGGAGGGAGTTACTTCGCCGGTAGCGCGCACATGTTGGAAAGCCTTGATCTGGCGGATCAGCTCATCGGGGTTGCGCCCGACTTCGGGGGTCAGCACTTCCATCGCGCGGATAACGAAATCGGGGTCGATGATAAAGCGGCCGCGGATATCCACGCCGGCGGCTTCATCGTACACGCCATAGATGGCGCCGATCTTGCCTCCGGCGTCGGAGAGCATGGGGAAAGGCACGCCACCGCTCACCATCTTGGACAGTTCTTGCTCCTGCCAGATCTTGTGCACAAAGCGGCTGTCGGTGCTCATGGCCAGAACTTCGGTATCGAGGGCCTTAAATTGATCGTAACGGGCGGCGACCGCCGTCAATTCGGTCGGTCAAACAAAGGTGAAATCGCCCGGATAGAAACAAAGGACGATCCATTTACCCCTATAGTCCGAGAGCCGGACGGGCTGAAAGCCCTTGCCCTCGATAAACGCATTGGCC
Organism: Chloroflexota bacterium; assembly: GCA_014360745.1. Lineage (GTDB taxonomy): Bacteria > Chloroflexota > Anaerolineae > UBA1429 > UBA1429 > JACIWY01. The sequence goes on along the minus strand of JACIWY010000017.1, from coordinate 19,503 downwards.
TCAAAGTCTACGGCTTGGCCGCCAACACGTGCCATCATTTTACTTCCCTCCACCAAAGGTGTGGCCTGCGCCGCCGGAGCGGCGGATTCGGCGGGCACGATGGGCCCGCGCGCGGGTTTGACACAACCATCCTGAAGCTCTGGCATATCAACCTCCTTTACTACACATGGCTGATCCGAAACCCCTGTCGTCGGTGTCCATCGTTAGTCCACCTCGACGGTCCAATGATAAATCAAATCCCTCCTATCGTCCAGGGGCAAATGCTCATTGCCCCTGGGCCAATCTCTTTTCATGCGGATGGGCAACCTCCGGTCATCCTTTCAGTCCGATAGGCTGGCGAGCTTTCTCATATAGAACGTATGGCCCTCATGTTCCATCTCGATCAATTTGCCCTCCGCAATCATCCGGCGAACCATGTCCCAGGTCTCCCCGGCCTTGGCCAGAAGTTCGGCCACCGCTTCTGCGCGCATGGGATGCACGCTGGTAATGCTTAGCAAGTCTTGCTCTGCATGGCCGGTAAAGGCGAACGCGTTGCCTTCGTAGCCGACTAGGAGCTCGACACGCTCGATCTGTTCACTGAAGAGTTGATAGGCACGGTTGATCTGCGATTCATGAGGGGGGCGAGCGTACTTTTCGGCCGGTGGTCGGGTGGGAATCGCGAGATAGGCTATGGAGGGGCGTAACTGCTGGAGGAACTGCGCCAGTTCACGGATATAATGTTCGCCATCGTTCAGGCCATCGATAAGCATCGTCTCTGTGGCCAATTCCCCGCTGAAAGAGGTGGCGAATGTGCCCATTCCGTCCAAGATCGAACACAGCCTGAGAGACCCATGCGGTCGATTGATACAGCGCCAGATTTTTTCAGAAACCGCGTCTACCTTCAGCGAGACCCAGTCGGCCTTCATAAGAGCCTCCCGCACCTTACGGCGCCAGATGAGAGAGGCATTCGTGATCACGGCGATCTTGATGTCCAACGACTTGAGCAGATCGATGGCCTGCCCAAGATGGACGTCGAGGGTGGGTTCACCATCGGGCACAAAAGTGAGATAGTCGATGGGCTCCTCCAGACACCTGGCCGCCTCGACCTGCTCTCGGACAGCGCGCAGGATCTCCGCCGGCCGATAGAAGCTTCGGCGATCTATCCGCACCTGACTGGTACGGCCTAACTGGCAGTAGATACAAGAGTAACTGCATATCTTGGGCGGAATGTTATTGACCCCCAGGCTACGCCCAAGGCGCCTGGAGGGCACGGGCCCGAAAGCGATCATAGGGCGATCCTTTTACTTCCCCTGCTATCTACGCCCTCCTCGGAAACGATGCCGGTGACTGCCCCTCAAGCCATTGCCTAGACCGGCCCCCAGCGTTGGATTCTGCAATGCTGAACCACCGAGCCGGCGTTCGGCGGCTGCCCAAAGGGAGGCGACTGCGCGCGGCAGGATTTCGCGGCCCACAAAGAGGAGCGCCGTGCCCAGCCAGGGGAGCGCTTTGCTCGCCAAGCGGGCGTCGGGCACTCTGGCCGGCGAAGCGATCGGGATGGGACGCTCGGCAACGACCGGCTCGCTCACGGCGAGGATAGCCTTTTGAGGGCAGGCGCCCACGCACGCCTCGCACTCACGGCATCGCTCTTGATCGATATGGGCCAGACCGTTCTTGATCTGTAGTGCGCCCGCCGGACAAGCCTCGATGCAGGCGCCACAGCCTGTACAACGTCGTTCATCGATATAAATCATCCTACCACCCTCCTTACTCTGCAGCAGCGAGGGCCTCCAATACTATGTACTATGGCCAATGGCATGCCCAAGCGGGGCGCGGGGCTCCGCCCCTGCCGGACTGCGGACGAAGGCGGATGCCACCCATTCATCCGAAGGAAGTGGGCGAGCAGCATAAGCTCGCCCACTTCCTTCGGAATTGGGCGAGTGGATCTTGAGCCGTCACTCGCCCTGACCTTCCTTCTCCGCCCCGGCCTCTCGCTTCAGGGCAGCGATCCGTTCTTCGAGCGCCTGCAACTGCTCACGCAGCCAGGTAGCTTGCTGTTCCAAGAACGCCGCCTCTTGTTCGGGCGTCATCGGGGCGGGATAAGGGCCGACGGGCGCGGGCCCCCAGGCCGGGACATAACCGGCCCGCACCCAGCCGGGTAGGCCGGTCGCATAGTACCAGTGGCGATGGCGCCACCCGCGCCCCCAGCCACCCCGGCCAAACCACCAGCCCCGTCCGGGAACCGGGTTCATATACCCCGGCACGGGATACCCGGCGCAGTAACCGGCGGCCCGTCCGGTCATGGGGCCAAGGCCCCAGGGTCCTGTTCTGTCTCCAAATGGCATGTTGATCCCTCCTATAAAACGATAGATATCTGATTTACCACCACCAACCGAACCGTGGCCATCTACGTCGACGGCCACCATAGGGCCAACCCCACCACCCGGCGGGGAAGGCCCACCATCTCCAGGGCACCGGCCAGCGCAGCGGCACGATAGGGCCGAAGCGCACGGGAGTGCCCTGCAGTCCGACGTAGCCATAGGGGAGCCGGCCTGTCGCCGGCGGTGGGAAGGCGATGGCGCAATAGCCCCTGCCTCCGCCGGTCAACGGGCCCTGCCCCCATGGCCCTGTGCCATTGAAACCCGGCATCTTGTCTCGCCTCCTATGTCTACTACAAATTCACACTTGCGATTGAAATCGCAGCTATCTTTGCCAAGCCCACAAAGGTGGGCTTGGGCGGTTAAAGATTGTGCTCATCGTTCAGTTTATTATCTTTTTGTGCGTTTCCTTCCAAAGCGGACAAGGCCGCCCAAAGGGCCTGGATTGGGGCGCTCACCGGATTATGGGGCAACTCGGTCACCGCCAGTTCGCGGCGCATCGCCTCTAGGACGATTTCATCGTAGGGTATCTCGGCCAGCACCGGTATGCCCTGCCAGGCACAGAAACGGTGAATCTCGGCGGCAAGCTGCGGGTTGATGTCGCTTTTGTTGATACAGACCGCAGCTCGAACGCCAAAATGCTCGACGACCTGCAGGGCGCGTTGAAGGTCGTGCACGCCCGAAAGCGTTGGCTCGGCCACCATCAGCGCCAGGTCTACGCCGACAACGGCGGCGATGACGGGACAGCCGATGCCCGGCGAGCCGTCGATCAAGATCCAATCGGCCCGCGCTTGTTCTGCCGCGAGAAGGGCTTGCTGTCGCACCAGGCTGACCAGCTTGCCCGAATTCTCCTCGCCGGGTAGAAGATGGGCGTGCATAAAGGGGCCGAAGCGCGTCTCGGAGCGGAACCAATAGCCAGAGAGGCGCTCCTTCATCTGGATGGCCTCGATAGGACATTGGTAAAAGCAGGTCGCACACCCTTCGCAGGCGAGGGGCTCGACGCGATAGACGCTATCGCAACGCGCCACCGCCTCATAGCGACAGACCTCGGCGCAGCGGCCACACGCCGTGCAGCGAGCAACGTCGATCACGGCCTGTTTGCTGCCGTAAAAAGGCACCCTGCTCAGAATGCGTGGCCGCAAGATCAGGCCCAGGTTCGGGGCATCGACATCGGCGTCGACGAGCACGAGACGATTATCCCGAGCCATCTGATGCGCCAGGGCGGCGACGACCGTCGTCTTGCCCGTCCCCCCTTTGCCGCTTAACACGACGAGTTGCTTCATGAGGAGCTTCCCCCAGCCAGGCCAAGGAGGAGATCTAACAAGGCCGTAAAACCCGGGCGATACGTGGGCAGCGCATCCACCAAGGGACGCCCGTTGGAGTAAGCAATGGCGATCTCGCGCTCCAACGGGATGCGCAGCAGGATGGGCAATCCCTCTTGGGCGCAATACGCCTCGACCGCCCGATCCCCTGCGCCCTCTTTGTTCAGCACCACGGCGATGGGCAAATGGAGCGCGTCACGCGCCACCTGAACGGCCAGTTGCAGGTCATGAAGGCCAAAGGGCGTCGGCTCGGTGACGAGCAAAGCCACATCGGCCCCGCGAAGCGCCTCGATGACCGGACAGGCGGTGCCCGGCGGCGCGTCGAGGACAAGCCAGCGATTTTGGTCCCAACCCATCTCCAGCGCATGCCGCTTGAGCGCGCGGATGACGGGGGTGGCCATCGCCTCGCCCACCTGCAAGATGCCTTGAGCAAAGGCCAGGCCGTTCGCATGTCCCGACTCGATCCACCCCAGGGCTTTGGGCTGTTCCTGGATCGCCCCTATCGGGCAATTGAGCGCACAGCTTCCGCAACCGTGGCAGAGCTCGTCGAAAACGAGCGTCTTTTGAGGCAACGCGGCGATGGCGTGGTATTGGCACACCTCGGCGCAGCGCCCACAATGGGTGCATAGCCTTTCATCCACCGCAGGCACCCACCGTTCGACGGCGTAGCGCCGCTCGATCTCGGGCCGCAAAAAGAGCGCGGCGTTGGGCGCCTCGACATCCGCATCAAGCAACACGGCCTGCCCGAGCTCTTGCGCCACCAGGGCAAGGCTGGTGGCGACGAGCGTCTTGCCGGTGCCCCCTTTGCCGCTGGCCACGACGACCTTCATCGTCCCTTAGCTCCTCCAGCCCATCCCACGGCCTAGACCACGCCCGCCCCTGCGCATACCGGATCCGCCCTTGCCATAGTCCTTGCTAACGGTCGGCCCACTCAGCGCCTGCAAGGCGCCTGCCTTGAGGGCCTCGACCGCCTGACGGGCGGTGCCATCGTCCATCGAGTAGACAGGGACGCCGGCGGCGTCGAACACTTGCAAAGCGTTCGGGCCTACGTTGCCACTGATGACGGCCTCGGCACCGTGTTGGAGCACGAACTGGGCCGCCTGGACACCGGCTCCGCCCGGGGCACCGCACGCGGGGTTGGGCAGCGCGCTCACCTGCATCGTCTCCGTGTCCACCAAGAGGAACGTTTCACAACGCCCAAAGATCGGGCTGATGGCCGCCTCCAGATCGCTCCCACGACAACTGATGGCTACCTTCACTGTGGATGACCTCCTTCAAAAGCAGTGACCAGAAGTTGCCAGGCACTTTCAAGCGCCTGATAGCTGGGAAAATCTACTCGCGCACCATGCGCGTGCCGCACTGGGGGCACTTTTTCTGATAGCACGGCGTCGCCCTCTCATGGGGCTCGCGATAGCCACAATGCGGGCAGACGCAAGTGCCGCCGGGCCCTGCCGCAGCCCGGCCGCCCATGCGGCCCCGCCTTCCCTGACCCGCACCGGCTCCTCGACCAAAACGAAACATGGCTTCCACCTCCTTAACAAGTATGCCCTCTAATGGAGCTTTTCAGGATGATCCTCCAGCCGCCCCTCGATGTAGGCCTGCACCGCCGAGTCGATGTCGACGATGTCGGTGACGATAGGGGTGATGCCCAACGCTTGCATGCTTTGATAGGCACCGTAGCCCATGCCTCGACAGAGCAGCACCTGACAATCGGCGATGGCCTGAGCCATGCTTTGGTGCCTGTTATGGCTGGCAGGGTCGGTGCCATGGCGCATGCCGGGCACCTCCCCATGTTCCTGAGCGCCGAATTGCTGATGGCCAAGCTTATCGCGCATCTCGCGGCCCACGACCCGGCCTTCCTCGACCGTCAGCACCGCATAATAAGGGGCCCGCCCAAAGTGAGCGCTGATCGAACGGCCATCATCGGTGATGCAGGCGATTTTCATAAGCACCTCCCGAAATTGGAATTGCTCTATTTGTTTTTTACAAATAGAGTATACCATATATCGTCAAGCTCGTCAAGGGGTTCCAACGATCTTTTTCCCACATAACGGCTGCCTCCGAGGCACAGGCCGACCCGATACGGGATCCTTTGACAACGAGCGATTCGCGGCTAAGATACCCGACGGTCGCCGGAAAACTGCATCGAGGGGCATCCATGTTCACAGCCTGGTTACGGAAGGTCTTTGGCAAGAGTCTCGACATGATAGCCGCCGTCCTGGATCGCTGGGGGGTTACGGCCAACGCGCTGACGATCGCCGGATGTCTGCTCAATGTAGGGGTAGGGGTGCTGTTGGCCCTCGGCTACTTGCGCCTGGGAGGGGTGTTGCTGTTGGGAGCCTCCGGCCTCGACGGGCTCGATGGCACGTTGGCGCGCATCGGGCGTGGCCCGACCAAATTCGGCGCCTTTCTGGATTCGGTGCTCGATCGAGTCTCAGAGTCGGCGCTGTTCATAGGCTTGGCCTGGCACTTTATGGAACAATCGGGGCGCACAGAGGTGTTACTTGCCGCCATTACCCTTGTGGGCTCTTTACTGGTGAGCTACACACGCGCCCGGGCAGAGGGCCTGGGGTTGGATTGCAAAGTAGGGCTATTGACGCGGGTGGAGCGCTGCTTGGTGTTGTTTTTAGCCCTAACCTTGGGGGTGATCGGGCCGGCGTTGTGGATCCTGGCCGTGGGCACTTGGCTGACCGCTCTACATCGCGTGTTACACGTTTACGCGACGGTCAAAGAGACGCCCCTATAAAAGCAGGTCGGCTTTGACATTCCCTCCCTTTTTCCCTATAGTAGCGCCTGGCCTTTTTGTCCAAAACCTCGGCAAGATGTGAACGTCGAGGTTTTGAACAAAAACCGGGCCGGACGATCTGATGCAGGAGGATTTTATGCACACATTGGTCTTGGAGCGCGCCCGCCTCTCGACGTTGGCCAAGATATTGGCCGTGTTCCTCTTTACACTGGCCACCGCCTTGAGCGCCCGCGTCCGCGTGTTGCTGCCCTTCTCCCCGGTGCCGTTGACCTTGCAAGTGCTCATGGTGCTGCTCAGCGGCCTAGCCTTGGGCTGGCGAGGGGGGTTGATCAGCCAAGGGCTCTACTTACAGGCTATTCTGCTGGGCGCCCCTTGGACGGCGGCAGGGCTGGGCGGCCCAGCAGCGTTCGTGGCGCCCACGGCTGGCTACCTGCTGGCCTTTCCCCTCGCTGCCGCTCTCGCCGGCCTGGCGAGCGAGCGAACGGGCCATCACCTCTGGGGCCGCGTCGCGGGAGGGTTGTTGGGCTTGGCACTGATCTATGCGCTGGGAATTGCCTGGCTTAGCAGGTTCGTCGGCGGGCTGGCCAACGGTTGGCGTTTGGGCGTGATCCCCTTCCTGGGAGCCGACGCGCTCAAGGTGCTTATCGCTGCCTCCATTCTCTCGCTGCGCCGCGGCCAATAGAACCTGCGGCATTCGGTGAGCTCATTGCCGTCGCCGAATGCCGCTTGCCCCTTATTCTTCGCGCAACATCTCGGCGATCATCCGACGGATCTCGGGAAAGCGCTCCAATACAGCCCGCACGAAACGGATACCCGGCCGCCGTCTGCCGGAATACACCATGGAGATATACCCGGGAGAAAGGCCCAATAGGGCAGAGATCCCCTGCATAGAGAGATGGCGCTCTGTTTGGATCCGCTGTAGGGCGCGGATCATGGCCCGGAGTTCGCGCTCGCGCATGGTCGATCGACTCCTCTTGTTAAACACCGCGCCCGCGGGTCGAGACCAGTATAGAACAAATGTTCTATTCTTTGCAAGTGGGAGTCTAAAAGATAGCTTCCCTTGCCCTCTTTCGATCCTCGCCCGTTCCATGCTACAATCTCTGACAACACGTGAGTAAAGGAACGCTGTGAAGACATATCCGCGCACGACGCGCATCCCCTGGGCCTCCTTGATGATCATCGTCGGCCTGTTGGCGGCTACCCTGGCCTGGATGACGCTTTCTCTGACGAGGGACCGCGCCGGCTTGGTGCGGGTAATAATAGGAGGAGGCCTGGCCCTGGCTGCAGCCGGTGGGGTGCTGTGGTTGCGGGCGCAGGCCCGCTCGGCGCAGGGCTTGCGCATCGACGGCCCCGGGCGGCGATATTTGTTCGTGCTGCTCGTCGTCCTGCTTTTGTTGGCCCTGCTCATCTCCGCTCTGCCATTGAGCGGGACGTTGGCCTGGGTAGGCAGTGGGGCCTTTTTGTTGTGCCTGGGCGGGGCTATAGGGCTAGGAGTGCACCTGGCGCGCAACGGCTCGCCTGCGCGCTATCGACAAGCGCTTTATGCGCTCAAGCAGGGTGACGAAGAGAGCGCCTTACGCCTGTTGAATGAGCTGGAACAAGACCGACCTGATTTTTACGGAGCGCTCTACCTGCGTTCGACCATCCTGCGACGGCGCGGCCAATACCAAGAGGCGTTGGTCGCGGCGAGAGCGCTGATCGAGCGCCGCCCCGATCTCTATTACGGCTATGCGGAGGAAGGGCTCACCCTTTTGGATTTGGGGCGCCCTCTCGAAGCCCGCCAGGCCTTGGAACGGGCGGTCCAAGTGGCTCCGGGCCTGGCCGAGGCGCATTATAACTTGGGGATGGCCTGTGCGGTGACCGGCGGCTCGGAAGCCGGCAGTTCAAAAGCCGCACAGGCGCACGCGGACGAAATCAGGCGCGATGCCGCTCGTTGCGCCCTGGACCATCTGGGCCAGGCATTGAGACAAGGGCTGCATGACGACGTGGCCGAATTGATCGCCCGCTATTATGTGCGCGAGAGCTTTCTGGCTCTGGATCAGCCCGAGCGGGCGGCGCGAGAGCTGAGCCGTCTCCGGCGGCGGGCGGCCGTCTTGCGCGCTTGGCAGGCCGAATTGGCCGAAGCGCCCTGGCACCTGGCGCGACGCGAGCGGCAATTGGCCGAGGCCATCGCCCGCCTCATCGCCGGAGACGAACCCCTTCGCCGCTAAAAATTGTCACCTGTTTGAGCCTCTTTCCTTGACGAGTTGTCATCTCCCCCACGCCACATCCATGTTATAATGACCTTGAGGCCGAGCGTGCCCAACCTTTACTCGCTACGAACTTGCGGATTAGATGTAATATCCCGGCGTTGGTTACGTCTTGAGCAATAAACAAGATCCTCATGGTTACAGCCGAGTGCGCGCCATCCCGCAGCGCCGCCGGCGATAGGCAGATGTAAAAATCCCGATCTCACACAACTGAGCCCCCTTTCGCCCCAACCCAAGCGCCCGCAGGCGCCAATGTCGATGTGAGTATTGACATTGGGCCTAACGCGAAAGGGGATCGGGCAACACCATCTTTCGATTAAGCTGCTTGGGATCGGGCATTTTTTATCATGAAAGGAATGCGAACATGTCTTGGAACAAAGAAAAAGATGGCCGCCACTCTGGCAAGGTGTTGGGCAAAACCTTCCGTTGGCGTGCTGCGCTCGGGCTGGCGTATCTGGCGGCCATGGTCGTGCTGATATGGCTGGACAAGGGCTGTTTGCCTTTGGCGGTAGCTGCGTGGGAAAGCGGCTCGACCCTGCCAGCAGCAAATGCCGAGGCGTTGCCCCTTCAGGCACAAAAGAGCAATCCCCGGCCACTTCAGGAAGAGACCGTGCCTCCGCCCAGCCCCACTTTACCGGCGCCCTCTTTGGCCGACCTCACCTGGCGGCTTAATACAGGGCCGAACCCCTTCTGCCCCGGATGGCGGCTGCACTATCAGCTCACCGTGACCAACACCACCGGTATCGCGCTAGACGACCTGTTCATCAGCGCCGATCTACCCGGCCAGACCTACAATCCGGTGGATGGCGGCAGCACCAAGCCTGGCATTCTAAACCCACTGGAATATACCATGAACTGGTCGTTCACCCAGATAGCACCCAACGACGTCATGGTTGCTTATGTCATCATGAACAGCTATTCGAGCGTGGCGCCGGGCACCGAGCTGTCGACGACCTTTACCATCACCTCGACGGAGTTGGCCGGAGAGTTGGAGATCGCCGGGGGTCTGGTGGCGGATCGGCGCGTGTGCGACAAGACACCAACGCCGACGGCGACAACCAAACCCTCAGAGACACCAACGGCGACCCCTACATCCAGCACGACGCCCTCGCCGACCGCCACGCCGACCAGCCGGGTGCGTCGCTTCTGGCCGCTCGTGGCCAAAGGTTGGGTCGTGCCCGAATAGGTACATGGTTTGTCCCGGCTTTTCGTGGTATAATCGAGGGTGATTCTGAACGCCGTTCGTCATAATAAAAAAAGTGGGGGGAGGATCACCCTGGAACCGCTAGAACTGGCACACGGGATTATCGATTCGCTGTCGGCCAAATTGGCCGCGGATATCTTGCTCTTAGACCTGACCGGCATCACCCTAATCGCCGACTATTTCGTCATCGCCACCGGAGAGAGCGAGCGCCAGTTACGCACTATGAGCCGCAGCCTGGAGCAAGAGATCAAAGAGAAACACCATATCGCCCCTCTCTCCATCGAGGGCACCGCATCGGCGGGCTGGATCCTGCTGGATTACGGCAGTGTGGTCGTGCATCTCTTTTCCGAGAGACAACGCAAACGGTATAACCTGGAAGAGTTTTGGAGCAACGCCCGCACGGTGGTGCGCATAGCTTGATAGCGCCGAACATCGAGCCCCCGCGTTTTCCCAGGCCTCCGAGGGCATTTGGGAAAAGTCGGGGGCTCGTTTTGTGCGCGCCGGAGGAATTGGGGCGTTGTTCTTAGATGTTTGATTCAAAAATCCAAGGGTCCGTGTTCCGCGACCAATCGAGCAATTCCTCATCGCGGAAAAAGAGGCTGATCTCTTGCGCCGCCGTCTCTGGGCCGTCGGACCCATGGATCAGATTGCGGCTGGTCTCCAGTGCCAGGTCGGCCCGGATCGTGCCGGGCGCCGCGGCGACGGGATCGGTAGCGCCCATGGTACTGCGCACCGCGCTAATGGCCTTGACGCCCTCCACGACGAGCACCACGGAGGGAGCGGAGGTGATGTAACGGATCAAGCCCTCGTAGAAAGGCTTGCCTTTATGCACAGCATAATGCCGCTGAGCCAAATCCTCGTCGAACTGAATCATCTTGAGCCCGATGATCTTGAGGCCGCGACGCTCCAGACGCGATAATACCTCCCCGATCAAGCCGCGCTCCACAGCATCTGGCTTGATAATGACCAGCGTTCTCTCCATGGAACATGCACTCTCCTATAAGTTGTTGAGCAAAGCTTAGGCCGGGTCAGGCGGCCCATAACGGACGGCCAGCAGCAGGGTCGTCAGCTTGGCGTTGCCGGGACGGAGAAGGTTTAGCAAGCCCAGATCATGGCCGACGTCGGTCAATGCCCGTCGCTCTTGAACCAGATAGGCATACTGCTCCAACGCCTCCTCGATGTTGCCCAGGCTGCCCTGAAGCCGCGCCAAACGCAGGCGTTCTACATGATCCTCGGGGTTTTGTTCGACGCGCAAACGCTGCACATCTAAAAGGCTCAAGCCTTCCGGACATGCCACCGCGCCCCTCACCGGTCGGAATCCTTCCTCTACGATCGTGGTCGCCGCCGTAACCTCTTCCACGGGCGTTTCCTCCGCCTCGTCGCACGCCTCGACATCTTTTTCCCGAACAGGCCGATCCTCCCAAGCGGAGCTTTGGATTTCTTCCGCAGAGGGGGAAAGCGCCGGCCGTGTCCTCTCGGGTTCGGCCACAAAGCCGAGCATGCGCAGCGCTTCCTGATCCAGCGAGCGCCAGTCGATGATCCCTGGCGTTCGTTCAGAACCATGGCCAGGATGCGGGAGAGGGGGTTTTGAGCCAACCGAGGGCTTGGCGCCCTCGATGATCGGCCCCATGGCCACGACCTCTTCATCGTCCACCAGATAGGGCAGATCGAGGGGCTCTGTTTCTTTTTCGACCAAGGGCAGGCGGGCGATGCGCACGGGCAATGGCGAATCGTCTCCGAACAGCGACCGCGCCACGATGTTCTCGGGGTCCAAGGCTTGAGCGCACTGCAACAAGGCGCGAGCCCGATCGTCCTCGTCGGTATGCAGCCAGATGCGGCCGAGGATGAGGTTCGCCTTCAGGCAGTTGGGCAACTCATCGAGGATACCTATGGAGACGGCTTCGGCGTCGGCAAGGCGATGGTCATGCCAGAGCGCCTCGGCCAAGGCTACGCGCAAGTCCAGACGATAGGGTTGCTCCGAGACCAGTTCGCGCAGCTCGCCGATGGCCTTGCCGAGCAAACGGGCGCGTAGATACACCCGCGCTAGGGCACCACGGGTCATTTTGACCCGACCACCAATTCCTGGGGTGCGTTGGAGGCGGAGCCGACGTAAGGCAGCGCGCACCTCCACATTGCGGGGGGAAAGCTCCAGCGCGCGCTCCAACTGCCAGATGGCTTCATCCACCAACCCGCGAGCCTCGTAGATCGCCCCTAGGCTGGCGTACGCGATGGTGTTTTCGGGATCGGCACTCAACACCCGCCGAAAGAGGCTGGCGGCTTCCTCGTGTCTGCCTAGCTCCAAATAGATTTGGCCCAACACGCCATAGGTGCCGATATGTCGGGGGTACGTGGCCAGAATACGCTGACATCTGGCCAACGCCTCTGCAATGCGCCGGTCAGCCACCGCACGTCGCGCTTCCTCATACTGACCTCTCACGGTCAGATCGGTCATGCTATCCTCTAAACCCGAAAAGCCAAGGTAAAGGTATTATGCGCCAGGGAGGCAATTGTGTCAACGCGCACGGTTGTTGGCAGTTGAAGCAGCCCCAACCTTCGCAGGTCGGCTTGCGGCGATTGACTTTCCCGGCCCACCTTTTGTTTGCAGCCTACGGGGGCAAGCGCAGATCAGAATCCGCCACAAGCGCTTTTAATCATCACCGAAATTCCAAGGCCATCCTTCCCCTCGGAGAGACAACTCTAGAGAGTGCGCCCGTTACGGCGCTCGCCCGACATGGCGACCAAGGCAATTTGTGGTATGCTTGTCGGCGATGATCGATTTGATAAGGTATATTTTTTAAATGATCGGGAGGTAAGGATGAGCGAGACGACCAAATTGCGCGTCGCCGCCGTGCAAATGGCTGTGAGCGAACAAATAGGCCAAAACCTGGAGGGCATTCTGCGCGCCATGGCCCATTGCGCTGAGGATCGCGTCCAGCTGGCGGTCTTTCCGGAAACGGCGCTTACCGGATACAGCCCCAGCATCGGCCATGGGCGCCAAGCCAAAGAGTGGCCGGAGATCCAGGCCGCCTTGCAGCGGATAGCCGAAGAAGCCGCGCAGCTCGGTTTGTGGGTGGCCGTCGGCACGGAGACCTGGGAAGGGGAACATTGGCTCAATCGCCTGATCGTCTACGAGCCCGATGGGCAAGAGGCCGCCCATTACGACAAGGTGCATTTGACCAACGCCGACACCAACTACTACAAGCCGGGAAGCCGATATCCCGTGTTTCGCCTGGGCGACGTGATCGTGGGCCTGCAAATCTGCTACGATGCCCGCTTCCCCGAAGGGTATCGCGCGCTTTTGCATCAAGGCGCACAGGTCATTCTCCAAGGATTTTACGGCCTGGGTGACACCTGGAAAGTGCCGGTCTTGGGCGCCCATCTCCGCGCACGAGCCGCCGAGAACGGCTGTTTCGTGGTCGCCGCGAACGTCTCCGGCCCGCTGCAGATCGTTGTCTCGCAGATCGTCGATCCGTTGGGGTTGCTTTTGGCCCAGGCCAACCAGGATCGGGAGGAAATCATCACCGCCGAGCTTGATCTTCGGCGCGTCCAAGAGAGCGAGATCCGACGCGACTATTTTACCCGCTTCGAGGGTCGGCTGTCGCGGTGAGGCTGCTCATTTGGGACGATCTAGTCACGGAAAAGGGGCAAAACCGTATCTTTGATTGTTGAAATACGTCTTACAAAGGGGGAGTGCGAACGTGTGGGGGCCCCCTTTTTGACCAGGACAACTTGGACGGGCGGATTGACAATGTTATAATCCGGTTCGTAATCCCTTATCCCACAAATAAAAGAGCGGAGCAGACCTGAATCGGTATCCAAGACCATGAGGTAGAACAAGATGCGTATCTTGGCCGTCGATGATGATCGCAACAATCTCAAAATGCTGGCCTTTCTCCTCGGCGAAGAGGGCTATGAGGTGCTCACCACCGACAACGGCAAGACCGCCCTCGATATGATCGACACACAACATCCCGATTTGGTCATCCTGGATCTGATGATGCCCCAGATAGACGGTTATGAGGTGTGCCGGCGTATCCGTCAGACGACCGACGTTCCGATTATTATCCTATCGGCCAAGGGCGAGACACAGGACAAGGTGCAGGGGCTCAATCTGGGAGCCGATGATTACCTGCCCAAGCCTTTTGAACCCTCCGAGCTGTTGGCGCGGGTCAAGGCGGTGTTGCGTCGCAGCGAAATCTCGACCTTTGAAGATCCCCACGCTGCTGTGGCTGCCAGCGGTTTGCGCCTGGATCCGGTGGGGAATCGCGTCATCCTGGAGAACGGCCGGATGGTGGATCTCACTCCCATCGAGTTTCGCCTGTTGCATTGTTTGATGCGCAACGCGGGGCGCACGCTCACCCATGACTTTTTGCTCAGCCACGCCTGGGGGTACGAATACGAGGGCTACAGCAACCAGATCGCCGTATATGTCCGGCGATTGCGTAGCAAAATCGAAGAGGACCCGGCCAATCCCCAATATATTACCACGGTCCGCGGTCTGGGCTATCGCTTTGAAAAACGCTAACCAGAGCGTGCGGCAACCCGGATCGCCCTCCGTCAGAATGCCAACTACCGAGGAGGTATCCTGCCTATGACTCGTTTGCCGATGTGGCGGGCGCCTATCCGTACGGTCGAATTTTGTCTCGCCTTTTTCCTGGCCGCCTTGTTGACCCTGTCGCTTACAGCCGGAGGGACCGCCCTTCTCGCCCAGGAGCCCTCTCGGCCAGACGGGACCCTGCCGGAAAGCCTCGCCAGACAGCTCGACGCCGAGAGCGTATGGACCATAGGCCCCACCGATTGGGTGAAATGCCCTACAACCGTCTCGGCCAATGTGGTAGATACCGATGGCCTGCAGCCCGACACCAGCCAGTTTCGCTATTCCACCGACGGAGGGGCCACTTGGAGCGCGTGGATGGGCAGCCCTCAAGTGCAGTACACCGCGCCCAATACCACCACCGTGAATATAACCACCGTGGTGAACGATTTTGTCGATTCGGCCTCGTTGAACCAGGTGCAATTCCGCATCACCGACAACACGACCAATGTCGAAACCTCGCCCGTGCACACCGTGCGGGTCGATAACGCAGCGCCCCCGGCACCGATGGGACTGATGGCTACGCCCTCCGGCTGGACCAATGTCGATTCCTTTGCCCTCACTTGGAGCAACCCTCTCGACCTGACGGGCATCGTCAGAGCCTATTATAAAATCGGCAATGCTCCGCCGACCGGGCCGGACGATTGGACCGGTCGGCGAGATGGCCCCGATATTCGCAGCATTGTGGGCATCGCCCTCGGCGCGCCTGGCGTCAAGGTCGCCTATGTCTGGCTGGAGGATGCGCTCGGCAACCGCAACCACCAGAATTACAGCCAGGTGACACTGAGCCTGGATCAGCAAGCGCCCGCCGCTGTCTCTTCCTTGACGGTTGTCCCTTCGACCTGGACCAACACCAACCTCTTTGCCCTCCAGTGGAGCAACCCACCCGCACAGGCTGCGCCCATCTGGCGGGCCTATTACAAGTTCGACACGCCACCCGCGCATGCAGGCGATTATTCGGGGTATCGCGAAGGCCTGGGCATCTCGCAGATCACCGGGCTGGCCGCCCCTTCGCCCGGCGAGATCCCTTGTTATGTCTGGCTGGGCGATCAGGCCGGCAACGCCGATCACACCACGGCCACCGGCGCCGTGCTGCGCTACGCGGGCACGCAGGCCCCTGATCCACCTTTTGCCTTACAGATCCAGCCGGCGGGATGGACGACCAACAATAGCTTCACGGCCACCTGGACGAACCCCGCCTGGCCGGCTGGCATCTGCGCCGTCTGGTACAAGTGGGGCACGCCACCTGCTCATGTCACCGACGGCACCCGCGTGGCGGGAGAGGGCATCCAAGAATTGCCCAACCTACAAGCGCCCGCAGAGGGCCAAAACACACTCTATGTCTGGCTTGAGGACTGCGCCGGCAATCGCGATCACACCAAGCGCAGCAGCGCCACGGCTCAGCTCGACTTCACCCCCCCCCAGACTATGCACAGCTACGAGCCGGCTTTGCCGACCAGCGGCTGGTTCGTCGGCGATGTGACCGTTCGCTTGCAGGCCACCGATGCCCACTCGGGCGTTCGCGAGACATTGTGGCGACAGGAAGGAGGGTTGGCCCGACCGGGCGACTCGTTCCTGGCCACGGACTATAGGATTGTCTACCAATATTGGTCTATCGATAATGCCGGCAACGAGGAATCGCCGATCACCCTCACCGTCCCTATCGATAAAGAGCCGCCCACCAGCACTCTCACGCTGACGCCCCCCGAGCCGGCGGGCGGCTGGTATTCGAGCACGGTGACGGTGCAGATCACCGCCGAGGACAAATTGTCGGGTTGGGTAGGCGACACCTGGTATCGCCTCGACGAGGCCGATTGGATCAAGGGCACCCAATTCACCATCGACGAGAACGGCTCCCACACCGTGGTATACTATTCGCGAGACAAGGCCGGCAACTATGAGCTGTCACCCTACAAGACCCGCGTCGTTCGCATCGATAAGGTGCCTCCGACGGTGATGGCCACTGCCGACAAGACCGGCCCCTTTGTCCAGACGCCGGTGGTGATCACCATCCAGGCCAGCGATACGCATTCCGGCATCCAGGCCGTCGAATATCGTTTGCAAGGGGAGACGACTTGGTCCCAAGGCGATACCATCCTTATTCCTGACGGCGCACACGACGGCGCTTATACGTACGACTATCGCGCGCGCGACGCGGCCAACAACCAGGCGATGGGGCAGATCACCGTTACCATCGATACCACCTCGCCGCCCCCGCCGCAGAACCCAACTCTTACCCCTAATAAATGGGTGAACCAAAACGGCATCTTTGGCGTGTGCTGGGCCAACCCGGCGGATGTGTCGGGCATCGCTGGGGTGTATTACCAACTCGACGTGGACCCGGCGCAGAACGCTACTTCGGCGACCTTTGTGGCCGGCAGCAGCATTCAATGCTTGTCCAATCTATCGGTGCCCGGCGAAGGCTCGCATACCCTCTATCTCTGGCTGCGCGATGGCGCCGGCAATAGCGATCCTTTCACCCGCATCGCCCTGGCCGACGCCTTTCGGCTGGATACGACAGCGCCGACCTGCGTCACGCCGCTCGTCAGCGGCCCGGCTGGCGACAACGGCTATTACACCGGCCCCGTGACGGTGACGATGCGCGCCGAGGACACCTTGAGCGGTCTATCTACCCTCCGCTACCGCGTCAACAGCGGAGCCTGGAACGACGTGCCTACGCCCGGTAATCCCTCGCAGTTCACCCATGTGATCCCTCTGAATGCGGATGGGCGCCACGTCATCGAATATACGGCCAACGATCGGGCGGGCAACGCCAGTGCCACCTGTACGTTGACGGTTTATATAGACAGTCTCCCGCCGACCTCGCCACAGGACATTGCGGTCACGCCCGCGGGATGGACGGCCAGCAACAACTTTGCCCTAAGCTGGAGAAACCCCGACGACTATGCCGGCATCGCCGGGATTTATGTCAAAAAAGGCAGCCCTCCTACGGCCGACGACGATGGCGAGTATTATCCCCGCAATCCAGGGCAAACGAGCCTTTCGGGGCTTACGACCGACGCCGAAGGGGAGACCACCGTATACCTATGGCTCAGGGATAGGGCCGGCAACGTGGACAAAAGCACCGCAGTATCGGCGACACTGCGCCACGATGCCACCCCTCCGAATACGACATTGACCGTTACCGGCAACACCCGAAACGGCTATTACATCTCGGCGGCGACATTGCGCTTCACCATCCAAGACGGCGCTTCCGGCGTGGCCAACACCTTTTACAAGATCAATGAAGCCCCGACCTGGACGCCGTGGCTGGGGGAGGATATCGTCCTCGACCGCGAAGGGACATTTACCGTATCCTACTATTCCGTCGACCGCGCCGACAACCAGGAGGCTGCCAAGACGACCTCATCGCCCCTCAGGATCGACTTGCAGCCGCCGACCGGCGCGTTGACCGTAAGCGCCGATTACCGTGGGGCAGCGGATGCTTGCTTGGAGATTTCCTGGTCGGGCGCGGACACCATGTCCGGCGTCGAAAAGTATGATGTGCAGTATCGGCGCGGGGGTTGTGGCAATTGGGTGAATTGGCGCGCGGACACCGCCAATGTCGGCGATATCTTCTGCAACCTGGAACCAAACAACTTTTACTATTTCCGCGTGCGGGCCAAAGATCGCGCGGGTTGGGCCTCCGACTGGTCCGCTCCCAAGGCACGCAACTCTACCTATAAAGAGGGGCTGGCCAACCCCGATTTTGAGCTTGGCGCCCCCGGGGCTTGGGTCATCAGCGGCGGATTGGGGGGCAGCATCGTTCAATCTACCGGCCCTGATGGCTCGCTGAGCTATATGGCCAAATTGAGCAAAGCGCAATGGGGCAGCAATCCTGCTTGGATTATCGACGAGGTGCCTGTGAATGCCTATGGCTCCATTCGGCAGTCGATCACTCTACCTTCTCTCGACTGCGATCAAGGTCTTCTCCTGACCTTCTGGTACAAGATCGAGGGATATGATGCCGCGTGGGGCCTCATCCAGGGCGCCAACACGCCGGAGGATCCCAGCGATGATGTAGAAGGGATCATCGACACCTTCGACGTCTATATCCGCGATGCGAACGGCCGCTTGCTGGCCATAATCCTGCGCGACGGCAACTATGAACAAAAACCGGCCCCTCCATACCCGATCATCTCGCTGCCCTGGAAATATGCCATGATCGACTTGACCCCCTGGGCCGGGCGTACGATTCAGATCGATTTCCAAGTTTGGAATCGGAACGATGAGTGGTATCCTACATGGGCCTATATAGAAAATGTGAGATTATTGCCAACGGCCAGGCGCATCATGAGTTTGCCCCTGGTGCTAACCGATAAGCGCCCTAGGCCCTCGCGGGTGGCGCCCATCGAGGTAAAGGAGCCCTCGCCCTGGCCGGTAACGGAGGTCCTTGGGGACAAGATACCGCCTCGACGATAGCGTTCACGTGAGCGTTGTACCCTATGGCCCATAATATGCGCCTACGCACCGACCAACAGGATCGATGGCAGGAAGGGGAAATGGCCGAATCAAAGGCGGGCCAAATATTGAATCCCGATGAGCTTTACGCTCAGGGGATGGCACACTACCGGCAAAGGCGCTGGCAAGAAGCCAAAGTATGCTTTGAGCAGGTCAAGGTGCTTCAGCCCAATTATCGCGGCATCGACGTGCTATTGCGCGAATTGGACATCTTCCTCCAGCTCGAATCGGTCGAATCGCGCACCCTGCCCGCGGAGCCCGACATTCAAACCGAGCCACGGCCCCAATCTCTAGCACGTCAGGCATCGACCTCCTCTGTGGCCAAGCCGCGAGAGGAGCCGCTCTCGATCGAGCCTGAGCTTCTCCCTCAGGTATCGGCGGGGCCCAGTTGGTGGATCTGGCCTTTGGTACTGTTGGGCGCAGCTGCACTTATTGCTATGGCGTACATGGTCCTAATGGATCCACTGGGGTTGTTTCAATCTAATGAGCGCTTGCAGGTGCGTTGCCAGAGCATGGTCATCGCCCAACGATGGTGCGAGGCGCTGGGGGTTTGTAGCCAATGGGCGGCTGTCA
>JACIWY010000169.1 GCA_014360745.1 Chloroflexota bacterium | reverse complement strand
CGCGGCAACGGTGGGTTGGTGCCGCTTCAACTGCCGACAATCGCAAGTGCACGCAGCGCTGGACATCGTCCTCGCCGGCTGTTACAATGGGGCTTGTGAGCAACATCTCACCCTTTACTCTGTCCATGACGCCTTCTTAATGCCTCATCGCACCTCGGGCGCCAAGGAATAAATGGCCGTTGTGGTCTGGTTAGACCGCCCGATGGTGATTGGGCGGGCGTAGGCAAGACAGGGAGGGAGCACATGCATCGATTGTTGCTCATTTTGCTCGTGTTAATGGTGGTTCTGCCGCTCGGTCCCCCGCTCTTGGTTTCTGCTCAAGGCCCCGGCAACTTGGCTGCCTGCAGGGATTGTGCCTTTTCCTGCGAGGAGGATTTTATTAGCCAGGGGCCGCTGCCCCCAGACGGTAACCCGCTCATCTCGGACGGCGATCTGCTGAGTTGCAGCGGGGCCGTGTGCCTACGCAATGCCCAACTCCTCCAGCCCTTCGATGTCACCGAAGACCTGGGGCTGGATGCTGTCGATGTGCTCGATGTGGAACGAGGGCTCGTCTCCTTTTCCACCGAGCTGGACAGCCCCCATGGCAACTTTTCTCAGGGCGACTTGCTCTCTACGTGGGGCACCATCATCCCCAATCGGGCTTTGCTTATCCTCTTCCAGATCGAGGGGGATCGCGGCCTCGATGCCGTGCATTGGGTCGGCGACATCGCAAACATTGCCGACTTTCACGAGTGGGCCAAGGGGATCTCACCGGACGAATGGCTCGGCGAGCCGGGCCGGCTCTCCGCCGAGCTCAAGCGCTACGGCATCGATATCTGGTTTTCCATCGAGGGCACCGAGTGGCGCGCCGCCACCGTTCCCATCCTGGATGGCGACCTGCTCTCGGCGGCCAACGGCACCATCGTCGCCGGCAACAGCGCCTTGCTGCCTCCGTCGGTCCCGGGGGGATTGCCCAATCGCGGCGTCGATTTTGGCCTCGATGCCGTGACGGCCACCCGTAGCGGGCGCCGGACCAGCATCCGCTACTCGACCGAGATCCTATATCGGAGCAGGTTCGCCTTTACTGATGGCGACCTGCTGCGCATTGGCGACGGCCTTTCGACTCTGGGCGAGAACTTGTACAAGCCTTTCGAGCCCAAGGCCGTTTTTTTGGGCACCGACGCTTTCTATCAACAGATCCCGGAGGAAGAGATAGGGTTGGACAATTTTATCGCCCTGGTGTTCAAACTGTTCACCGTTCGCCAACCCATGATCACCATCCCGTCCGACAGGGCCCCGGCGAACCGACTCCGCTCCGTGAGGCCGTAAGCTGTGGGCAACTTGTTAACCGCTCTAGTTGTGTTAGTCTACAGAGCCTTCTCGACGCGCTTCGTCGGGGAACAGGTAGCCGCTTGAAAAGGAGAGTACCATGCGACGCCAAATTGTGTCGATCCTGATCCTGGCTTTGCTGTTGCTCGCGGTCGTGGGGCCGCCGAGCGCCGGCCAGCAACCCGCTTTCCCTCTAGACAATTGCAAGCGCGGTTGTTTTTCTACAGAAGAAGATTTTGTTACCCAGGGGCCCGAACCCTACGACGGCAACCCCATCATCTCCGATGGCGACCTGCTCAGTTTTAGCGGCCAAGTTTGCGCCCGTAACGCCGACCTGTTGAGCAGGTTCTATCCGGATGGTAGGGTGCCCGCCGATCTCGGTCTAGACGCTGTAGACGTCCTGGACATCGAAACCCGCTTGGTGGCCTTTTCCACCGAGCTGGACGACCCCAGGGGCGTCTTTACCGCCGGCGACCTGCTCTTTACCAACGGCGGTATCATTCCCAACCGGGCGCTGGTCGATGCCTTTGGCATTAGCTATGACATCGGCCTCGACGGCGTCCATTTTGTCGGCACCAAGGCCAACATCCTCGCGTTTGCCGCGCTTATCCCCCAGATCGAGCCCGAAGGGTGGCTCCAGGGTCGCCTGAAGCAAGAGCTCGATCGATACCAAATCGATCTTTGGTTCTCGATCGAAGGCACTTTTCAGCCCGTGGGCGCGGCAATGATCCTGGATGGCGATCTGCTTTCGGCCACCGGCAACATCGTGGCCACGCAGGCCAGCTTGTTGCCGCCTAACGTGCCCGCCGGCCTGCCGCAGCGCGGCGTTGACTTTGGTTTGGACGCGGTGACCGCGGCCACGGCTGTCAGCCGCGTGCCGCCCATCTATTTTTCCACCGAGATCCTCTATCGCGGTGAGAGGACACCCTTCACCGATGGCGACGTTTTGCTCCGTGGCAACGGGGTCGTGGCCTACAACGAGGACCTCATCCGCCCCTTCGAGCCAAAGGTCGATTTCCTCGGTTTGGACGCGCTGGACATCGTCCTGGAAGCGCCGGAAGAGCCGGAGCCGCGCATCACCCATATCGGCCAGGTGGCTGTGACCGACATCGATGGTGGGAACGTACCGGTCGGTGGCACCGGCACCGGTTTGGCTACGACGTTTGGGTATGAGCGGCCGTACGGCGCGTGGGTGCCGATCTATGGCGATATTCCCTCCGGCATCGACGAGTATCGCGTCGTTTACCGCAAGGCCGGAGATCCGCGACCGAGCGATCCGGCGACGGCCAACGGCATCCCCGTGGTGCCCGGCGTCGGTTGGCGAGCCTCCGACTATAACGCTATCTACAACGATTGCTCCGGTTGGACGCCCTACTTCTCCGATGCCAACGGCTGGTTCGATGCCGTCGAATTCCGCCGCCTGGAGCAAGGCGAGGGGATGCCTTTCGACTGCAACGCCCAACTGGCGCTGACGGTCTGGGATTCGACCTCCGCCCCCGATCCTAACGGGCACTATGTCGTCTGGCTGCAATGGCGTATTGGCGCCGGCCCCATCCACGAGGAGCCCTTTGACCACCATGTCCAGTTCGACAACAAGGCTCCGGAGAACCTGGACATGGCGATCCCGGGTGGTGCCTGCACCGAGTACGGCCCGACCGATATGCCCATTATGATACAGGCGCATTTTGACGATCCTCACTTCTGGCGCTATCGCCTGCGCATCTTTGGCGGCGATCCGCCCGTTGGGCATTGGTACTCCGTCGTCAATTATGACGACGCCACGCCCGCAGCGGCTAATGTAGGGCCCACCGGCACCGGTGTCGGCTTGGTCGACCTCCACGAGGTGGATGTCAACGACCTGCCGGCCGGCTCGGTGGTCGATTGCTGCTATGGCGTGCGCCTATGGGTCGAGGATCGAACGATCATCGGCAGCTTTAGCCCGCCGTTCAACTTGTTGCCCTGGGGCTTTGGCCACGAGGACGATATGGAGATCACCTTCGCCTATTCACCAGGGCCCTGATCGGCGAGCCCGGCGCGCCATCGAGTTAGAATAATCGATCTCGGAGGATGGGTGAGGTATGGGATTGTGCACACCCTCATCCATCCTCATGCTTTGACGCGATCTCGGCTGACGGACCGCCGGTCGCGGAACTTTTGGCCTTTCTATTCGTCATAATAGATGACAAGTTCTTGTGCCTCGTGTTCTCTCTGAGCAGAGGAGTTGTGCCATGAGACGTCATGCTGTTATCGGTTTGGTGGCGCTATTGGTTCTGATGCTGACGCCTGTCGCGGTGTCGGCGGCGCCGGCGACGCCGTCCTCGGAATCGCATCCCGTGGTGGCTGCCCCGCCCCTTTTCGGCCCTCCGACCGTCGTGCGGGCCAAATACGGGCTGAGGTTGCGCACGGGCCCGAGCCTGGTCGATCCTGTCATCCTGGTGCTCAGGAACGGGGAGACCGTCTATCCGGGCGGCGGGCCGGTGTACAATCAAGGCATCTCTTGGACGTACGTGCGTGTTATCCGTTGGGGCCGCGCCTATGAAGGCTTTTGCGCCACGGCCTACCTGGCCAGTTTTGGCGGCTACACGCCCACCGGCGAGAGCGGCCTGAAGGTGATCGCGCCCGCGGGCTTGCACCTGCGCCTGGGCCCCGGCACGGGTTATAGGGTCGCCCGCACGGTGCCATACG
Organism: Chloroflexota bacterium; assembly: GCA_014360745.1. Lineage (GTDB taxonomy): Bacteria > Chloroflexota > Anaerolineae > UBA1429 > UBA1429 > JACIWY01. Next base: position 3,516 of record JACIWY010000169.1, on the reverse strand, counting down.
GCACCATCTTGAAGCCCACCGGTATCTATCAATGGAACGGGGGCATCAAGTGGACCAAGGTGGGCATCGACGGCGTCTTTTTGTGGGCCGCGGCGGCGTATCTGAGGCCGGTATAGCCTGGACAGGCGGGGCAGAGCCCCGTGTTCCGGTACAAGCCCACAAAAGCGGCTTGTAGATTCCGCTAAAGGCATGGCTGGGCGAGCCGAGTCCGACGGCTTGCCCAGCCTTTTGCGTTTTGACGCGAATTGGTGCCCTCCTCAGGCGACGCTATAATGATTCTCAATTCGCTAAAAGATCACCTGGGGAGAGCGGCGATGAAGATTATCACCAGCCACGAGCGCACCGATATGGACGCCCTGGCCGCCATCTATGCGGCGTCGCTCCTTTTCCCCGATTATGTCGGCCTCCTCCCCCATCACCTGAATCGCAACCTGCGCGAGTTTCTCGCCCTGTACCAGGATCAGCTCCATCTGGTCACGCGCAAGGAGATAGCCCGCCGGCGCATCAGCGAGCTCCTGCTGGTCGATACTCAGGGCATTGCCCCTTTGCGGGGGATGGATAGTCGCACCAAGATTCGCATCATCGACCATCACGACCGGCAACCGGACCTGGCGCCCGACGTCGTTTTCGAAGGGGAGGCCGTTGGCGCCACCACGACCTTGTTGGTGGAGCGCTTGCGCCAACGCGAGGATATAGAGCTGAACACCGTCGGTGCCACGTTGTTGCTCATGGGCATCTATGAAGATACCGGCTCCCTCTCATACACCACGACTACCGCCCGCGATGCCGAGGCCGCGGCCTGGCTGCTGGCTCATGGCGCCGATTTGAAGCTGGCCGGCGATTTTCTCTATCATCCCCTGAGCCAGGAACAGCGCGAGGCGCTGGCCAAGTTGATCGCGCAGAGCAGCGTGCACACCGTCCAGGGGCGCAGTGTCTGCATTTCAGCCGTCGCCCTGGATCGCTACGTCGAAGAGCTTTCCAGCCTCATCCACCAGATCATGGATGTCTATGAGCCCGATGCTTGCTTTTTGCTGGCCGAGTATGAGGGCGATGTGCAAATCATCGCTCGTAGCACCACCGACGCCATCGACGTCGCCGCGTTGTTGCGAGATTTCGGCGGCGGCGGTCATGACAAAGCCGCCGCGGCCTTGGTGGAGGGGGCCTCGCTGTCGGAGATCGTCGATCGTCTGCTGGCCGCTATGGAAACCCGCATCGAGCCGCCTACGCGCGTGCGCGAGATCATGTCCACCAACGTCCACACGCTGGATCTCGATATGTCGGTGCGCGATGCCGCCCGTTTGATGCGTCGCTATGGCCACGAGGGCTTTCCCGTCGTCGACGGCGAGCGGCTCATCGGCATCCTCACCCGTAGCAACGTGGATCGCGCTTTGCATCATCGCCTGGGCGAGATGCCGGTGCGCAACATCCTGCACACCGGCCCGCTCCATGTCCACCCCGACGATCCCGTGGATGCTGTGCAACGGGTGATGATCGAGCATGGCTTGGGTCAGGTGCCGGTGGTGGAGGAGGGGCGCTTTATCGGCATCGTCACCCGCACCGATCTGATCAAGCTGTGGACGCCTCGCGAGGGCTCTTCGCGCGCCGCCGAGATCCGCCGCCTCATGGAGGAGGCCCTTCCCGATGCACTGGAGGAATTGCTCATCAAGGCCCGCGATGCGGCCAACGATCTCGGTTATTCCCTGTATGTAGTGGGGGGCTTTGTGCGAGACCTGTTGCTCGGCACCCCCACGTTAGATCTGGACCTGGTCGTCGAGGGCGATGCCATTGCCATGGCGCATAGGCTGGCGGAAAAAATTCGCGATGGGCTGTGCGCCCGGGTGCGCAGCCATGCTCGTTTCGGCACGGCCAAGGTCATCCTGGAGGGCGTCCGCCCGCCCGGCGTGCCCCCCAGCCTCGATTTTGTCACCGCCCGCACCGAATTCTATGAGCGGCCCAGCGTCTTGCCCCAGGTGGAGCGCTCTTCCATCAAACAGGATCTCTATCGCCGCGACTTTACCATCAATACTTTGGCCATTTGCCTAGATCGCGATCGCTATGGCGAACTGCTCGACTTTTACGGCGGCGAACGGGATATTCGCGAGGGGCGGATTCGCGTGTTGCACAACTTGAGCATGGTCGAGGACCCCACCCGCATCCTGCGCGCCGTGCGTTTTGAGCAACGGCTGGGCTTTACCATCGAGGAGCGCACGGCTGAGCTGATCGATGATGCTCTCGATCTGCTGGACGATGTCAGCGGCGAGCGGCTGCGCAATGAACTCTATTTGATCCTCAAGGAACGTGAACCCGAGCGCGTCTTGATGCGCCTGGCGCAGATGAACGTGCTCAGCCACATACACCCCGAGCTGCGCTTCGGTCGCGAGACGGGGGAGCTGTTCCGCCGTCTGCGCGAGCGTTTTCACGAGTGGCCGGCGCCGGACGATGTCGAAGCGCATCATATAGATCAAGAGGAGGACGAGGAAGAATCTCGCAATGGGCTGCCCGTTTGCTATCTGGCTTTGCTGACCAGCTATATGACCACGGCGACGTTGCAATCGTTCGTCGAGCGCCTGCGCATTCCCAACCGCGATGCCCGCCTGCTTCACGAGGTCGCCAGGTTGCGCGAGGCCTTGGCCGATTTGCAGGCGCCCATGATGTTGCCCAGCTCTATTTATCGCCTTTTACATCCCTTCTCGCGCGCGGCGCGTTTCGTCCTCTCGGTGCTCACCGATTCGGCCCAAGTGCGCGCACGATTGGAGCTATATGAGCGCGAGTTGGCCGATGTGCATCCGTGCATCGATGGCCATACACTGCGCGCCATGGGTGCGCCGCCGGGGCCGGTGTATGGCGTCATCCTGGAGCGGGTGCGCGACGCACGCTTGGACGGCTTGGTCAAGACGAAGGAGGAAGAGGAGGCGTTGGCCGGCAAATTGGTAGAGGCAGCGCGGGGAAAGGGATGGACAGCTGAGGCAGAATAATGTCAGAAATAGGTAATATTTCGGGCTCGCCGACGTCATGATAGTCGGGAGAGCCGAGAAACCTGAGCGTTGCCGGTGAACAGCGACGAATTTTTGCTGCAAAAAGCGCAGGAATGCGACGAAGGGGCGCTCGGCGAGTTGTACGATCGCTACGCTCCCCAGATATACCGATATCTGTACCGCCGTGTCCAGAATGCCCAAGTGGCCGAGGATTTGACAGGCGATGTCTTTGTGCGCGTCTTGCGCGCCGTGCACGAGGATCGGTTCTCCAACGTATCGTTTGGAGCCTGGTTGTACCGCATCGCGCACAACTTGGTCATCGATCATTATCGCCGCAATAACGGGGATAAGGAGGTTGATGACGAGTTTGACGAGGGCCAGATGGCGGCCTGGGAGGATTTGGACGCTGTCCTCACCGAGCGGCTCTCCCGCCGATCGCTCCGCGCCGCCATCTCCCGCCTTTCACCGCTCCAGCAGCAAGTGTTGGCGCTGCGTTTTGGGGAACAATTGGCCACCCATGAAGTGGCCGCAGTGATAGGGA
>JACIWY010000168.1 GCA_014360745.1 Chloroflexota bacterium | reverse complement strand
ATTTGGCCATGCCCGAGATCCACGACATCGCTGACGGCAGCCAGGATGCCCTCCTGATCCGCGTGCAGGCCGGTGAATATGTGGGCTGGGGCGAATGCGACGCTTCCCCGCTGACCTCCATCGCCAGCTACGTCTGCCCCATGTCCTGGGGGGTGTGCAAGCCGATTCGTGACTCGGTCCTTGGCCAACGGTTGGACGATATAGACGATATTCGACGCATTGGTGACCTGGTGCGCGAAAACAGCATGGATATCTTGCAGACCGATCATACCCTGTCGGGCATCGATATCGCTCTGTGGGACCTGCTGGGCCACCGCTTGAGCGAGCCGGTATACCGCCTGCTGGGCTATGAGCGGGCCTATCCCAAGACGCCTTATGCCTCGCTGTTGTTCGGCCAGGAACCCCAAGAGACCTTTCATCGCGCCCGACAGGTGCGCAATTCGGGCTATCGGGCAGCCAAGTTCGGCTGGGGGCCGTTTGGCCACGGCTCGGCCGAGGAGGACGCGGACCATCTGCGCGCAGCCCGCGAGGGGTTGGGGGAAGATGGCGTCCTGCTCATCGATGCCGGGACGGTGTGGCGCGACCGTGTGCAGGAAGCGGCTAAGCGCTGCCGGGCGCTCCAAGAGGTAAAGGCCACCTGGCTGGAAGAGCCGTTCGTCTCCGGCGCGCTGGAGGCCTATGCGAGCCTGGCGCCTCTGCTCAAGCCGGTGGGCCTGGCCGGCGGAGAAGGCTGCCATAATGTGTTCATGGCCTGCCAGATGATCGATTGCGCCGCCCTAGATTATATTCAAATCGACGCCGGGCGGATCGGGGGGATCACACCGGCCAAAGAGGTCGCCGATTATGCCCGGGCGCGGGGCATCACCTATGTGAACCACACCTTCACCACACATCTGGCGCTCAGCGCTTCGCTTCAGCCCTTTGCCGGCGTGCAGGATTATGCGCTCTGCGAATATCCGGTGGAGGCCAGCCCTATGGCCGTACGCCTTACCCGCGAGCGCATTTTGCCCGACGAAACCGGTCAGATCCACCTGCCCGAGGCCCCAGGGCTGGGCCTGGAGCCGGACCTCGACGTCGTCCGCGAATACTTGGTCGATGTAGAAATCCGCGTGGGCGGGCGCGTCCTCTATCGGACGCCGGATGTGCCGCAGACGAGAGAGCGTTTTTCGGGGACGTAATAGGTGCGCGAACCAAAGCGTAATGAGTATCAGGGTATCCACGTAAAGGAAGGGCCGGCGATGGAGAGCACGCTTGTCGCGCTGCCTAATGAGGCGACCTTGTTGGCCCGTACAATCGAGAACCCGGCGGCCTTTGCCACGATCTACGACCACTACTTTCCACGGGTCTATAACTATATCCGTTATCGCGTGGCCGACGGTCAACTCGCCGACGATCTGGTCTCTCTGGTATTCACTCGCGCCTTGGATCGCTTGCCCTCTTATGATCCTCTGCGCGGCTCCTTTGCCGTGTGGCTGCTGGCCATCGCCCGCAACGCGGTGAACGATTGGCTGCGCGCGCAAAAGCGGCGTCGCTGGCTCTCATTAGAGACGCTACGCGATTGGCCAGATGCCGATTCGGCGCCGGAAGAGACGGTGCTGCGCCATGAACGGCGTCATGACTTGTTGCGGGCCATCGCCGAGCTGGACGACCGCCAGCGGGATATCCTGGCGCTCAAGTTCGCCGCCGGCCTGACAAATCGGCGGATTGCCGAGCTGACCGGCCTGAGCGAGAGCAACGTCGGCGTGATCCTCTACCGCACGGTGCGCAAGCTGCGCGAAAAGCTGGATGGAAGGGCAGACCATGGCCAGGCCGGATGATCGCTGGGCAGATCGCTTCGCCCAGGATGTCGATGCTTTGTTGCGCGCCCGCGATCGGGGGGCAGAAGAACCGCCACCGGAGGAATATGAGCGGGCACTACAAGTGGCCCGTTGGTTGGCGGATTTGGACCTGGCCGCCGAAAGCCGCGAGCGAGATGGGCTGCGTCGGCGTTTGCTGGATCGGGCGGCAAAGCGACCTCATGCCGCTCGGCGGCCCTGGCGGGCGCCCTTCGCCCTTTTGCGTGGGGCGGCCCTGGCCGGCCTCTGGGCTTTGTGCGCTTTAACGCTGCTCGCTGCTGTGACGCTGGCCTGGCCGGGCGGGTTGACCGTGTCGATTCAGCGGCTGGAAGATTCCATTTACCGCCTCATGCGCCGGCAGGCGTTGCCGGTCTATGTGCTGGCGGCGGAAAGGATTACGCCGGGGCAACAACTCCAGGTGCGCAGGCCGGCCCCGAACCAGGTGGTACTCATCCGCGAAGGGGTGGCTCCGGTGACCTTTATCACCGGCCAGCAAAGGGCCTGGTTCATCAGCACGCCCATCGGGAGCTTTGGAGGCAGCGCTTTCCCCGAACTGGATGACCGAATCTGGCGGTTGCAAGACATTCGTGAGGCACAACGTCGGCTCCGCTTTCCCCTGCGCCAGCCCACCTATTTGCCCGAAGGTTACGCCTTGCGCGAGGCGGTCGTCTCTCCTTTGGATTCGGCCCATCTGATCTACGACGGCCCTGCCCACGAGATCGTCGTCGTGCAGATGCGCGTGGCCGATCACCCCGCGCTCGCCGAGCGCTTGGGGCATCCGCTGGCCCTGGCCTGGACCACAGTCACCGACAAGCCGGTAGAATGGGTAGAACTGGATCATCAGCCGGCGAGTTGGATCGAAGGCACCGGCCTGCTCTGGGAGGCCAACGATATGAGCTACCTCGTGGGGGGTATCTCGCTCTCCTTCGAGGAAGCGCGACGCATTGCCCTCTCGCTGCGCTGAACACGCCGCCTTACGGGATCGGCCTTGGGGTCAGCGTTGGGGGGCGCCGCGCGGCAGCGTATACGTGATAGGCGCGGCAATGGCTCACAATGGCGTCCAACACCGTCGCCGTGGTGATGAACGCCGCCGCTACCTGGGTGGTATAGCCGACGATCTTGGTGAAATCGCCCGGTGTCAGCCCGATTCGCTCGCGCATGCCCACCGCCAAGAGAACCACCAAGAACTGGCTGCCCACCAGGGCCGCCTCGCGAACATAGATGAAAATCTGGTTGTTGGTCATCAGCGAGACCAAGACGTTGGTGCGTTCGCGCATCACTTCAAAGAACCGCTGTCGGGCGGCCTCATCTCGCTTGTCGGCAATGACGCGCACGCCGGTGCCGGAAGCGCGGCTGATAGCCGAATACTGAGCATCGCGCAGGACGCGCAGCTTGTTGTTGAACAGGATAGTCATTGCCCCGGGCACCAACAGCGTCGCCAGATATACCAACCCCAGCATGCGGTTGTAGGCTAGCAGTCGGCTCGAAACGACGATGATCTTGATGATGACCGGGGTAAAGCTGCCCAGGATATGGTAGGCGGCGTTGGTAATGCCGCTCACGGCGTTCACCACGCGGGTATGGGCCGCGCTGGCCTCCTCTACATCGTGATACTGATCGCGATCCGACTCGCTCAGGGTCATTTCCAGCCGCTTGCTGTAATCGGTCTCGTAGAACATCTTGTGACGCAGGATCACGTTGCCGCGCATGATAGCCGGATAGAGAAGGCTGGCGCCCATGAAAAGCCAGACCACATTCCCCAGGTCGCCCGTCTGCAGGCGGTCGACGAACTGTCCCAGCAGGGCCACCGGCCACAAGGCGACGATCTCTTGCGCCACCGTCACCAGAATGATGGCCAGGCTGTACCACTTGTGGGCGACGATGAGCTGCCCCACGTCGAAAAAGAACTGCCAATTGGGATTAAAGGCCCGTTGTTGACGAATCCAGGTCGAGACGCGCGCCGGGCTCACTTCGACAGGACGAGATGGAGCCGTCATCCGTACTTTTCCTCGTTGATAAAACCACCAAGCTCCAAGGCCCGCATTGTATGCCCCTACACAGAGCTGTCAACTCAACGGGCTTCCGCAGCCGATTCCTTTATGACAAGCGAGCCACCCGTCGCTTTTGACACGGCGGGCACAACGTGATATAGTCGCATTACGTAGGACATAGGTTGTTAGTTCGGCACGTTACGTTTGGGATCACCGCCCAGGCTGCGCGTTAGCCGGGGCGGTTTTCTTCTCTGACGCAATGCCGGATGCGCGAACTTGCCTACAGCGTATTATCCTGTACTGTCTTGGAGGACGGACTGCAATGGCTCAAAGGATCAGAGGCACTGTCAAGTGGTTCAACACGGAAAAAGGGTGGGGCTTTATCTCTCGCCAGGGCGAAAAAGATGTTTTTGTCCATTACTCGGCGATTGAAGGCACCGGCTTTCGTAACCTTTCCGAGGGCGAACTGGTAGAGTTTGAAGTGGTGGACACACCCAAAGGTCCCGAGGCTGCCAATGTCAAGAAGCTGGGCACGGCGGTGGCCGAGGAAGAGGGAGAGAACAACGGCGGCTATTAGAGCTGCCAATGGATGCCGCAAGCGGGCAGCACGCTGCCCGCTTTTTTGTGCCCTTCGCTCCGCTTGACCCCTGCGGTTTTTCTTATGTACAATCAAGATGGGATGCATAGGCAGGTGGTATGATGTATCGAGCGAAGCGCATTCTGATTCTCACCGCCGACGCCGGTTTTGGACACCGCAGCGCGGCCAATGCCATCGCGGTGGCTTTGCAAGAATTGCACGGTGATGCCTGTGAGATCACCGTCGCCAATCCCTTGGCCGATGCGCGCGTTCCCGCCCTGTTGCGCCATAGCCAGGTGGATCACGACCGTTTAGTGCGCGACATGCGCGAGCTCTATCGCATCGGCTATGAAGCCAGCGACACCTCTTTTCCCAGCCTCATTGTGGAAAGCGCCCTAACCCTCATGCTCTTTGAGGTTTTGGGCGATCTGATCAAGGAACGACGCCCTGACGCGGTGGTTATTACCTACCCCATGTATCAGGCTCCTCTTGCGGCCTTCTTTGCGCTTAGCCGTCGCCGCGTGCCCGTCGTCACCGTCGTCACCGATCTGACCACCGTGCACCGCCTCTGGTTTCACGATGTGGTGGATCTCTGCCTGGTGCCCACGGAGCAAGCCCGAGAGCTGGCGCTAGAGAACGGCCTAGAGCCGGACAAGGTGCGTATCACCGGCATCCCTGTCCACCCCGCCTTGGCGAGGGAGAACCGGCCACCTCCTCTCATACGCCGCGAGTTGGGCTGGCGCCCGGACATGCCCACGGCCCTGGTCGTCGGCAGCAAGCGCGTCAGCAACCTCGACACCGTGCTGCGTGTCCTTAATCATTCCGGCCTGAACTTGCAGCTTGTCGTGGTGGCCGGCGGAGATGACGCTTTGTATGAACGCCTGCAGGCCACCGAGTGGCATGGCGTGGTCCATCTCTACAACTATGTCTCTAACATGCCGGAGATGATGTGCGCGGCGGATTGTATCCTCTGCAAGGCGGGAGGGCTCATCGTCACCGAGGCACTGGCCGCGGGGTTGCCTATCTTATTGATCGATGTTTTGCCCGGCCAAGAATGCGGAAACGCCGAGTATGTGATAAACGGAGGAGCGGCAGAGCTCGCCGAGGACCCCATCGCGGTGCTGGAGACCTTGTATCACTGGTTTGAGGGACAGGGCGACCTCTTAGCCCAACGGGCGGCTCGTGCCCGAGCGTTGGGCCGCAAACGAGCCGCGTACGATGTCGCCGAACAGGTGTGGGTGCTTGCTGAAGCTCAGGCTAGCCTGGAGGAGGGGCAGCGCCCTCGCCGGCGCATTAGCCTACGCAGGCTGTTCTCCCGCCCCAAAGTGCGCGAGCGGCGCCTCAATCGCAGCGAGGGCTGAGCTCCTTCTTACCCCAAGCACTCATCGATCAGGAGGAGGTTTGGCCCATATTGATCAACACCACCGCAGCGATGGCCAGGGCCATTCCCCAAGCTTCGCTGCGCAGGATGCGTTCGTGCCATGTCACCCGGGCAAAGAGAGCCACGATCACCAACCCCAAGGCGCTTTGAAAGGGAAAAACGAGCACACCGGGCAGTTGCGCCAACGCGGCCAGCAAGGCCAAATTAGAGAGCGCATTACACATGCCCAACAGCACCCCTGGCAACAGATCTCGGCCCGTCGTGCCCCTCCGGTTTAATAGCCAAGCTACAAAGGAGATTACCGCAGCGGTTCCGAACAGGATGCCAAGGAAAAGCGCTCCTTGCGTCGGTACGTTGGTCTGCCTAAAAGCCCGCACCGTGGTCGCGCAAAGGCCATTGCCGACGAACAGCGCCCCGAGAAGCAACAAGCCGGGGCCACGCCTGGAGGCGATCCCCTCCGGCGCAACCTCGGCGGCCCGGCCGGGACGATAGGCCAGCAGGGGCAAAGAGACAAGCGCCACCGCGGCGCCCAATGTTTGGAACACATTGGGGCGCTCGCCCCAGAGGGCGATCGACAACCCCACGGGGATAATAATGGACAGCCTCAAGATCGCCGTGGAGACCGATACCCCTCTGGCCTGCATCAAGGGCAGCAATAACAAGTAGGATCCTGAATAGACCACGCCGCCCAACGCGCCCAGCAATGACGTGCTGAGGTCTACCTCCGATGCTGGGGCCAGCCACCAGCGGCCAAGATGGAACGTAGCGGCCACCAGGTAGTTGATGGCCCCTACGGCCCAAAGATTCCCTCGGCGCAATTGCGCGTGTCGAACGATAAGGCTGAAGGCAGCCGAAAAGAGCGTCGCCGCGAACAGGGTAATCAATACATATGCCTCAAGATCATGAGATCGCACACAATTCGGCAATTATACGCCGGGCTCCTTTGATCACCAAAGATCGTGCCCGGCTCCTCCGGGCGCCAGCATCGGGTATGCGCGGCGCCTTATGCGATCTTTATGCCGATTTTAGGCAGCGTTTCCGTCTCGGAGCTCCCCCGGGGCGTATAGTATTCGCAAAACATCGAGCTTTGCGGATGTTTCTCCCAACCTAGTTTCTATCAAGCGAGGAGAGAGACGTGCATTGGCAGTTCCATCAGGTCATGTTGCCCTTGGTCGCAAGCGGGCTGGTTGCCTTGAGCATGGCGATCGTCGGCTTGCGCCGGCGACATATCGTAGGCGCTTGGTTCTTTGTCGGTATCACCTTGTTGTTGGCCGCATGGTGTTTGGGTTATATTCTCGAGATCGGTTCCCTCTCTCTGGCCGACAAGATGATCTGGATCAGTGCACAATATACCGTTATCGCCTTCATCCCCGTCTTTTGGTTCGTCTTTGCTGTGCGCTACATCTCTTGGGGAGAACGCCCCGAACCTCACCTGATCTTGCTTTTGTCCTGCTTGCCCCTCATCACCGTAATCATCGTCTGGACCAACCCCTACCACGAGTTGATGTATCGCCATTTGGCCCTGGATGTCGGCCCCCTCTTGACCATGGTGCGTATGGAGTATGGGCCTTGGTTCTGGGTACACACCATTTATTGCTATCTGCTCTTGGCCGCCGGCATGTTCTTTGTGGGCTGGCGCATGGTCCGGGGGCCGAACGTCTTTCGCGGCCAGGCGACTTCGCTTTTCGTGGCCGCCCTGATTCCCTGGCTGGGCAACGCCGTCTATATATTGAGTGGGCGGGCCCCGTTGCG
>JACIWY010000167.1 GCA_014360745.1 Chloroflexota bacterium | reverse complement strand
GAAAGCCGTAGAGGAAGCGCATGCCGACTGGCACAACCAGCGCCTAGATCTCCAAGCCGGCTACATAGGGGGCCAACATGGAGGGGGCGCCGCCCAGGCTGTTGAGCAGCGCAATGCCGCGACCGCGATCTTGAGGGCTCAACGAATCGGCGATGAGCGCCGACTGAGGCGGGAATTGGATGGCCATAAAGCCCTGTAAAAAGGCGGCTACGGCGAGGACCTCCCAGCTCCGGGCGAAAACATACAAAAGATAAACCAGGCCCGAGAACAAGCCTGCCAACCCGATAAGCCGTACCCGCCCGGCGTGGTCGGTGATATAACCCCCAATGGGAAAAACCAATAGGCCGGCCAAAGGGGCCAAGGAGTTGATAAAGCCGATCTGCGCCGGCTCGCCCCCCAGGGATAGGATATAGAGCGAAGCATAAGGGAAGGCCATGCTGCGGCCAAACTGGCCAAGGATGCGCGTCGCCGTCAGCACGAGCATATTGCCGCGCATAAAGGCGAGCCCCTGGCGTATTCGAGATGACTTGCGGGACATGCCGTGGCTCCTCATCGAGATGGGACCGAGTGTACACGGCGAGGGGGCAAGGTTCAAGTTTGGGAAACTCGACAAGGATGCATGTATCCCTGACGTCCGCACCTCTTTGGGCATCGTTCGGGGGCTCGATCTGGAGCGTGGGGCTCCCGCCCCGCGCTTGGGCGGACGACGACATCCACGCTTGACCTTGACGGATGGAACGATTCTATGGTATCATGTATTTGAATGATGCAAATAGTTAAAGGAGTGTTATGTCCCCACGATGGGGCCGTTGGGGGAGGGGGCACGGCCGAGGGGCCCAGCCACGGCGCATCCGACGCTTTTTGGAGCCGGCGTTGCTGCTGCTTTTGCATCTCGGGCCGCGACATGGCTATGCGCTGGTGGAGGGGTTGAGCGAACTCGGCTTGGAAAACTATCCGGCCGATGTGAGCGCCATCTATCGCACCCTGTACGACCTGGAGGCCAACGGCATGCTCACCTCACACGAGGACAGCGAAGGCAGCGCCGGGCCACCCCGCCGGATATATCATTTGACCGAGGCCGGCGACGCCTATCTGCGCGCCTGGGTGGCGGAGCTGCGCGAGACGGATAGGCTCTTGCACCGCTTTCTGGAGGCCTATGATCGACACCGCCAGGAGCACGAGCCAGACGAGAGGGAAGAGTAGCTTGCGCATAGGTACGGGATCGGGCGCCTTTCGCCTTTGCCTGCTGAGCTTGTTACTCTTGGGCCTTGGGGTGATGACGCCCGTATGGGCCGAAGGAGCGGAGGAACCCGAGCAGCACGGCGAGGTTCTAGAGGCCGTCGTAGGCTATGTGCAGGAAGAACAAGAGATCGAGGTCATGGGGCAACGCCAGCTCTATCAGCGGCTCGAATTGATCGTTGTCTCAGGGCCTCGGCGAGGGGAGAGGATCGTGGTCGAGAATGGCGCCATCCCCGAAGCCCATCCGCGCCGATACCGCGCCGGAGAGCGCGTCTTTGTGCGCGCGTTCGAAAACGGCTCCACCACGGCCTATGTGCTAGACTCTCCTTCGCGATGGATGCCCTTGATAGGCATCGTGGGCATCTTTGTCCTGGTCGTCGCCCTGGTCAGTCGGTGGCGCAGTGTGCCGGCATTGTTCGGCCTTGGCCTCTCGTTCGCCGTGCTGTTTGTCTTTGTTCTGCCTCAACTCTCGGCAGGGGCCCCTCCGTTGCGCACCATCCTGATCGGGGGCGCGCTCATCGTGCCACTCACCTTTTACCTGGCCCATGGCGTCTCGCTCAAGACCACCATCGCCGTGGTGGGCACGGCCCTCGCTTTGGCGCTCACCGTTCTGCTGGCCCAGGGGTTTGTGCATCTGACCGATTTGAGCGGCTATGCTTCGGAAGAGGCGGGATTTCTGCAAGCGCAGAACCCCGGCGCGTTGAACATTCGCGGTTTGTTGGTGGCCGGCATCGTCGTAGGGGTTTTGGGCGTGCTCGATGATGTGACCATTTCTCAAGCGGCCGTCGTGCAGCAATTGCACCGCGCCAATTCGCAATTATCCTCTCGAGAGCTGTTCACCCGCGCGATGCGGGTCGGGCAGGATCATATCGCCTCGGTAGTGAACACGTTGGCCCTGGTGTATGCCGGCGCGGCGCTCCCCTTGTTGCTCCTGTTGCGCACGAGCCCGTTGCCTTGGCGCTATTTATTGAGCCAGGAGATCATCGCCGAAGAGATCGTGCGCATGATGGTGGCGAGTATCGGCCTGATGACGGCCGTGCCCATCACCACCTTCCTCGCCGCCGAAGCGATGACCTTGGCCGCCAGATGGTTGGCGCTTGACCAGGGCCCGCGCCCGGATACTTTCTGATCGCCGACGCAGAGCTGTAAGAACAATTTACACACAAAGAAAGGACATGGACATGGCAGAGCAACTTTTAGGGATCATTCCACCTCTGACGACGCCGTTCACCGCGCAAGGCGAGGTGTACGAGGAGGGGCTACGGCGCCTTGTCGAATTTCATGCCGAGAAGGGCACTCATGGGCTTTTCATCTGCGGCACTTATGGCTCCGGCCCGCTCATGTCGGTGGCGCAGCGTAAAAAGGTACACGAGATCGTTTTGGATCAGGCCAAAGGTCGGCTCACCATCGTGGCTCACGTCGGCACCGCCTCGACGGAGGACGCCGTCGAACTGGCCAAACACGCGGCGGCGATCGGTATCCCCTATGTCTCGTCGATCTCCCCCTTCTATTACCGCCATGACGAGCGCACTGTGACCGAGTATTTCCGCGCCTTGGTGAATGCCGTCGATGTTCCCGTCTATGTGTATAACAACCCGCACGCCGCGGCGGTGACCATCACGCCGGGCCTTTTGCGCCGCCTCAACGATGTGGGGGTGCAGGGCATCAAGGACAGCGGCTTTAATTATATCGAGTTCACGCACTTGGTGTTGGCCATGGCGGATCGGCCCGCCTTCCGCTTCATCGTCGGCACGGAGGGGATCGCCCTGCCCGCCTGGATGGCCGGGGCCAAGGGATGCGTGGCCGGCTTGGCCAACGCCTTTCCCGAGATCATGATCGAATTGTGGAACTTGTTCCAAGCCAAGGAATTTGAACGGGCAGCGGAGCTTCAGCTCAAGGTCAACCGTGCGCGACAGATCCTGCATATCCCCAGCTCCACCAATGCCGCTTGTTATGCGGCGCTTCATGCGCGAGGCATCGACGTAGGGTATCCTAAAGCGCCGGTGCTGCCCGTCGAAGAGAACAAGGCGCAGGAGATGATCGCCGAGTTCCGCAAGATCGGGCTGCTCTGAACGTCAACATGACAAACTCCGGCGAGGCACTGCGCAACAGAACAAGGCCGGTGCGGGTGGTGTGCATCGGCGAGACGATGCTGATGTTCGCCCCTCCGCCGTATGAGACGATCGAGTATTGCGATCACTTTGTCGCGCTCAACGGGGGCGCCGAGTCGAACGTGGCTATCGGCTTGGAGCGGCTCGGCGCCCACGCCGGCTGGATCGGCAAATTGCCGCGCAATGCGTTGGGCCGCAAGATCGTGAACGAGATTCGCTCCTTTGGGGTGGATACATCCGCCGTTGTGTGGGCCGAGCGAGGACGGGTGGGCACCTTTTTTGTCGAATGGGGTGCCCCTCCGCGGCCAGTGATGACCATCTATGATCGCGCCGGCAGCGTGGCGACAACGATGACGGCGGACGATCTCGATTGGGACTATATCGAGGGCGCGGAGTGGGTACAGCTTACCGGTATCACCCCGGCCATCAGCCCGGTCTGTCGCGCAGCCGTGCCCGAGATCGCGCGGCGGGCGCGAGAGAGGGGCGTGCGGGTGGCGTTTGATGTCAACTACCGCGCGCTCCTCTGGACAAAGGAAGAGGCTCGGGCGGCTTGTGCCGAGATACTCCCCTTTGTGAACCTGCTGATCACCACCGAGCCCGACATGGCGATCGTCCTTGGGGCGCGCGAGCCTCGCGAGGAGGGCCTGCGCGCTCTGGTAGAACGCTACGGCCTAGACGCTGCCGTGATGACCCTGGGCGGCGAGGGATGTCTGGCCTACGATGGCTGGGCCTTTTACGCCGCCCCGGCCCATAGCGTGCAGATGGTCAATCGCTTGGGGGCGGGTGACGCCTTTACCGCCGGGTTGCTTTATGGATGTCTTGAAGCGGGGCTGGAGGCCGGCCTGCGCTATGGCATGGCCATGGCCGCGCTCAAGCTGACCATCCCCCAGAACATCCCCCTGGTCAATAAGGAGGATGTAGAGCGACTAGTGGCGGGGCAGAGGAACGCGGACGTGGTGCGGTAAAGAGGATACCTGCGCTTTGAGGCCATCGGTTGACCATACGCGCGCTCTCTTTTACACTTGGCTCCAGATGAGAGCGGCCTTTTGGGCCATTGTTAGGAGAGGGGCTTATGCAAGAGAACATCGTGCGTGCGGTGGATGCCGAGTTTCGTTTGGACAAGCTGGAGCCGATGGCCCGCCACATCGCCGCCATCGAGAGGACTTTTTGCTACCGACGCTTTGCCGAATCGGCCCGCTATTGCCTCGAACAGTTGAGGGCCTTGGGGCTGAGCGATGTGCGCCTTTTTGAGCTGGCCGCGGACGGGCGCATGACCTATATGGATTTCGTCATGCCGCAGGCCTGGGACGTGCGCAGCGCCGAGCTGGAGATCGTCGAACCGCGCGACGCCGCCGAGCCGCTGATCGATTATCGGCGCAACCCGCTGTGCGTGGCCAACCGTTGCGCGCCTACGCCCGCCGAGGGGATCGTGGCCGAGGTTATCACCTTGGAGCAACTTCGCGCCCTCGGCGAGGCCCCGGGACGATTGGTCTACACCGATGGCCAGCATCCGGGCCCGCTGCGCGCCGAGGTCGCTGCCAAAGGTGCCGCGGGGCTCATCTCCGATACCTCGCCCGCCCGCGATTTTGCCCCCCAAGAGACGTATTGGATCAACGGCTGGTGTAGCCCGGGTTGGTATCAGACGGCGGAACATCGCCCGTTGCTCTGTTTTTCCCTCTCGCCCGAGGTCGGCCGGCGGCTCAAGGCGCAGCTCGACCGCGGCTCGGTGCGTGTGTGGGCCAAGGTCGATGCCGACCTATACGACGGCTCGATCTATACCGTCACCGGCCTCTTGCCGGGCAAAAGGCCGCAGGAGATCGTGCTGCTGGCGCATATCTATGAGCCTTTCATCGCCGATGACGCGGTGGGCGCGGCGGCGGCCATCGAGATCGTCCGCACTCTGCAACAACTCATCGCCCACGGCGATCTTCCACAGCCCGAATTGGGCGTTCGTGTGTTGATCGGGATGGAGCGCTATGGCTTTGCTCACTATTTCGCCCAAGAGGACGCCCGCCGTCGGGCTGCTCTGGCGATTAATATGGATTGCCTCTGCCTCTCCCCCGCGCGCACCAGGCAACCGGTGGAGGTGCGCTATAGCCCGGCCAGCCTACCTTTCTGGGGCGATTTATTGGTCTGGGAGATGGCGCGGCATTTGTTGGGGGGCTACCCTCTGGCCGTGCGGCGCGGCAACCTCTCGGATGACACCTTTGTCTCCGATGTGACCGTCGGCGTGCCCAGCCAATGGGTTTGGACGCAGGTTGGAGCGACGCACCACACCTCTCTCTGGTTCCAAGAGGAGATGAACGATTGGGAGCTTGGCGCCAAGATCGCCAAGCTTGTCGCGAGCTATGTAGCTGCCATGGCTTGCGCCGGGCCAAACGACCAGGCGCGTTTTGGTGAAATGCTGGTCTCGGGCCAGGCGGAAGAGTTACGCGCCCAGCGCGATGCCTGGGTCGAAGCCTTGGGGCGTGGCGAGATCGACGACCAAGCGCTCCGCGCGCGGGCGCGCTTTCTGGTTCGTTGGCAGAAGGAGCGGGTACGCTCTTGGGCCAAGATGTATCCCGATGTCGACCCATCGCCTCTGTTGCAAGCACTGGCCGTCCGGCAAGAGGAATTGGTGGGGCCGCTGTTGCGCGGATCGCTGCCATCGGCGGAGCGTGATCTTGGCCCTGCGGCGGAACAGGCGCGCGGCCTTGTTCCGAAGCGCAAAACGTTGGGGATGCCCTTCTCACAGGCGCGCATTCCTTTAAGCGAGCGCGTTTCAGCACAATATGAACAGGCTTTGAACTGGGTCGACGGTCACCGCGACCTGCTCGAAATCGCCGAGCTCGTCGCCTGTGAGACGGAAAAGGCGCCGGATGGCGAATGGTTGGCACAGTTTGTCGACTATTGCCGGCTCATGGCCCGCTACGGCTACCTGGGGCTAATCGAGCGGAGCACATCGCGACAGTAGGCAGACCCAGGTGGCGAGCACCTTCCAAGGTGCCCGCCACCTAAAAATGGGGGAGGCAATATGGCCGTCAAGACGCAGGTAAGCACTGAGATCGATCTGGATCGGCCGGGCAAACAGCAAGGGTATCTGCGCGTGCCCTACTCTCATAACTTGGCCGGCTGGGCCGAGCTACAGATTCCTATCACCGTGATAGCCAACGGCTCTGGGCCTACCTTGTTGGCCATCGGCGGCACCCATGGAGACGAGTTCGAAGGGCCGGTGGCCTTGATGAAGCTGGCCCGTGCGTTGCAGCCCGAGGAGGTTCAAGGGCGGGTCATTATCATCCCGGCGCTGAACTTGCCCGCGGTACGCGCCGGAACGCGCCTCTCGCCGGTGGACGGCATGAACATGAATCGTGCGTTCCCGGGCGAGTACAACGGCAGCGTGACCAGCATGATCGCGCACTATATGACGCATGTCCTCATGCCCTTGGCCGATATCGTGATGGATATTCACAGCGGGGGGCGGTCGATGGTCTTTTACCCCTGCGCGACGTTGCACCGCGTGCCCGATGACGCCCAATATGCGCGGATGCTGGCCGCGGCGCGGATCTGGGGCACGCGCTATGTGTTCATCTATACCGATGTGGCCGGCGAGGGGCTGTTGCCGGTGCAGGCGGAGCGGATGGGCAAGTTGGTGGTGACTACCGAGATGGGTGGGGGAGGGGAATGCAATCCCGGCGTGCTGCGCGTCGCCGAACGGGGGATACGCAATATCATGATCCAACAGGGCCTCCTCTCTGGCCAGATCGAAGTGCCCCCTTATGAGGTGACCTTGGTGGCGGCCAGCGACCCGGCCGATTATGTGGCCGCGCCCGCCGATGGGGTGTACGAAAGCCTGTTCGAGGTGGGGGAAGAGGTACGGGCCGGGCAAATGGTGGGCCGAGTGCATCCGGTCGAACGTTGTGATCGACCACCCGAACCGGTGATGGCCCGGACGACGGGCATCCTCATCGGACGACGGGCCATCGGGGTCACCAGCCAAGGGGACGTTGTGGCTACAATCGCCCGAGTGGTAGAAGGGTAGGCCATTCCCTTTTTGCTATGTCGGGAGTTCGGTGCTATAATTTTGATGCTGAAACGGATGCGCGGCAAGAGCCCGAGCCGACAGATGTCAGGCTCGCGCTTTTTTGTCCGCGCCAAAAACCTTTCTGCTCCGACCTAGCGCCTCGGCTGCCGTGGCGACTTATAAAGGACGGGGCAAGCCCAGAGAGAGGAGGCAGTGCGTTGCGTCTTTACGAATTGTTGTTCATCGTCCGACCGGAGCTCGATGAAGAAGCTCGAGAGAGCGTGGTATCTGGCGCTCGCCAGGCCATCGCGGGCAACGGCGGAGAGGTCATCCGTGTCGAGGACATGGGGCAGCGTCGGCTGG
>JACIWY010000166.1 GCA_014360745.1 Chloroflexota bacterium | reverse complement strand
CGTCCGCAAGCATCGCCGGGGTCAGGGCCGGTCGGTAGGTATGATCGGGCATCCGTGTCGAAAGACGGTCGGCCAACAGGTCGCGGGCACGTTGAGCAGGGGCGGCGAACCCTCCTCCGCCTGCCTGGAAGGCGCGGCGCTCCAGCTCTCTTTGCCACGCGATGACTTTCATCGCGGTGCCGAGCCCCAGGCGAGTTGGATCGATCCCCACCACGATGGCGCTGTTGGAAAAGGCGCCATCCCGTGCGTAGAGGCTCATGCCGTTGGTCACCTGCCCGCCCGGTTCGCTGGCGGCACACACGACCTGCCCGCCGGGGCACATGCAAAATGTGTATACTGGGGTGCCGTCGTGGCGATGGGTCAGCTTATAGTCGGCGGCCGGCAGCGCGGCGGCGCCCTCCGGCCCGTATTGGGCGACGTTGAGCCACTCTGCCGGATGTTCGATGCGCAGGCCGATGGCAAAAGGTTTAGGCTCCATGGCCACGCCACGCTTGTAGAGCTGCCGCGCGGTGTCACGGGCACTGTGGCCGATAGCCAGGATGAGGCAGGAAGTCGGCTCGCGCTGCCCCGACACGGTGATGGCTTCGACGGCGTTGCCGCGCAGATGTACATCCTCCAGCCGGGCGCCGAAACGCACCTCTCCGCCGGCTGCCTCGATCTCCTGGCGCAGGCGGGTTACCACGTGCTGCAAAAGATCGCTGCCGATATGGGGGCGGTGGCTGTAGAGGATCGTCTCCGGAGCCCCGGCGGCCACCAGGGTTTCCAAGATCTGGGCGTCCAGCGCCGAGGCCTTTCCCGTGCTCAATTTGCCGTCGGAAAAGGTGCCGGCGCCCCCTTCTCCGAATTGCATGTTTGACTCGGGATCCAGCTCTCCCGTAGACCAGAGCGTTTCAATCGCTCGGGCGCGCTGCGTTACGGGCTGGCCGCGTTCCAACAAGATGGGGCGATACCCTTTACGGGCCAGGTCGAGCCCTACGAAAAGGCCGGCAGGGCCCAGCCCGATGATCGTCGGGCGTTCGGGCAGGGAGAATTGAGGTTCGGGGGCGGGCTCGGCCGGCGGGGCGTATACGCCGATTTGCCCTTCGCGCAGCAGCGCTTGTAGCCGCGGCGTGATCTCTGAGACGGCAAAGCGCACTTGGTACACATATTCGATATGCGGCTTGCGCCGCGCGTCGATCGACTCGCGCTCTATGATCACCCGCTCGATCTCGGGCAGGTCGAGCTCGTGAATCAGGGTGAGCCGCAACGGTTCTTGATCATAGATCGATTTGCGCAGACCGCGATAGAGATATTCAGCATGAGGTTGCACCGGCAACCACTCCTTGGACAAACAGGGATAAACAAACAAGCAACATTGTAGGCCAGAGGCGGTGGGCGGGCAACCGGTTGACACCGCCCTTGCGCTTTTTTAGAATGGCAAAATCGGGATGGGGGAAGCTGCTAGGTTGATGGGTGAAGATGCCCGCGACTGCCCGCGGGGCCGTGCCCCAATCGCCTTTGGGCTGACGGGTATACATTTGTCCGGCGTCCGACAGTCGCCGGTGAGGAGGATGCCATGTTGATGATAGATGGCCATTTGGATCTGGCCATGAACGCCCTGGAGTGGAACCGCGACCTGAACCTGGACGTGCGCGCCATTCGCAAACTGGAAGCGGGCATGGCGGGGAAGGGGCGGGGCAAAGGCACGGTCTCGTTGCCCGAATTGCGCAAGGCGGAGGTGGCCGTTTCGTTGGCCACCGTCATCGACCGCACGACCTGGCCCCAGAGCATCCGCCCAGGATCGGCCTCTCAAGAGATCTCTTATGCCAAAGCGCAGGGGCAACTGGCCTACTATCGCGTGTTGGAAGCCCAGGGCAAGGTGCGTATCCTCAGCGATTGGCCCAGCCTTCAGCGCCATTGGCGGGCCTGGGAGGAACACAGCGCCTCGCCCTCAGAGCCCGGGCCGCCGCTGGGGTTCATCTTGAGCATGGAAGGTGCCGATCCCATTGTCTGGCCGGAACAGGTGTTATCCTGGTGGGAGGACGGCCTGCGCGTCATCGGCCCCACGCATTACGGCATCAGCGCCTATGCCTATGGCACCGGTTTGCCCGGCCCCCTGACCGATCGCGGCCCGGAGCTGTTGCGCGAGATGGATCGCGTGGGTATGGTCCTAGACCTGACCCATCTCGCCGAACAGGCTTTCTGGCAGGCCTTGGACCTTTTTCGGGGGCCGGTGTTGGCCAGCCACAACAACTGCCGGGCGTTGGTGCCCGGCGATCGGCAGTTTTCCGATGATCAAGTGCGCGCTATCGCGCAGCGAGGCGGGGTCATCGGCGTGGCTTTGGATGCCTGGATGCTTTATCCCGGCTGGGTCATCGGGCAGACCCGGCCCGATGTGGTCACCATGGAAGCGGTGGCCGAGCAGATCGATCATATTTGTCAGGTGCTGGGCAATGCCGACCATGCCGCCATCGGCAGCGACCTGGATGGCGGATATGGCACCGAGCAGACACCCGGCGATCTGGATACGATCGCGGACCTGCAAAAGATCCCCGATCTGCTGCGCCGCCGTGGTTATAGCGAGGAAGATGTGCGCAAGGTGATGCACGACAACTGGCTGCGCTTCTTCCACGACGCCTGGGCCACATAGGGGGCGATCATGCGCCGCACCAAGATCGTCTGCACGCTAGGCCCGGCGACCGACAGCCGCGAGATGATCCGCGCGCTGATCGACGCCGGCATGGATGTGGCCCGGCTCAACTTTTCGCACGGTACCCACGAGGACCATGCCCGGCGCTTGGCCTTGTTGCGCGAGGAGGCGAGCTGCGCCGGCCGGGTGGTCGGGGCGCTCCAAGACCTCCAGGGCCCCAAAATCCGTACCGGCCCATTGGCCAAGGAAGAGATCGAACTCAAGGCGGGGCAGCGTTTTGTCATCACCATCCGATCTGTGCCGGGCGATGAGCAGGCGGTGAGCACCGACTATGAGGCCCTGCCTCGCGATGTCGCGCCCGGCGATCGCATGCTGCTCTCCGACGGCCTTATCGAGCTGCGCGTGCAAGAGACGACGGACACCGATGTGGTGACCGAGATTGTGTACGGCGGTTCATTACGCCCCCATCAAGGGATCAACTTGCCGGGCGTGCGCGTCAGCGCCCCTTCGGTGACGGCCAAAGACCTGGACGATCTGCGTTTTGGCTTGGAGCACGGCGTCGATTATGTGGCTATCTCTTTTGTGCGCCATCCCGACGACGTGAGCCACGTGCGGCGCATCATCGCCGAGGCAGGCAAGGACACGCCGCTGATCGCCAAGCTGGAAAAGCCCGAAGCCCTCGAACATCTGGATGAAATCCTCGCCGTAGCCGACGGTGTGATGGTGGCTCGTGGGGATATGGGCGTGGAGATGAGCCCCGAACAGGTGCCGGTGATGCAAAAGAGGATCATTCGCCGGGCCAACGAGATGGCCAGGCCGGTCATCACTGCCACCCAGATGCTCGAATCGATGATCCAGCATCCTCGCCCCACCCGCGCCGAGGTCAGCGATGTGGCCAATGCCATCCTAGATGGGAGCGATGCGGTGATGCTCAGCGGTGAGACGGCCATCGGGAGCTATCCCGTGTTGGCCACAGAGATGCTGGCCCGCATCGCCGAGACGATCGAGGGCGACCACCGTGACAGAGAAGAGCTTGTGCCCTGGATGCTGCGCGAGGTGCCCTCGATACCACACGGCATCGGTGCGGCGGTGGCCGCCATCTGCCGCGCGATGAGCGTGCGGGCGGTATGCGTGCTCACCCGCTCAGGCGCTACGGCGCGTATCGTCTCACATTATCGCCCCACTGTACCGATCCTGGCCTTTACCCCCTACGAAGAGACGTTACGGCGCCTGTCCCTCCTCTGGGGCGTCGTCCCCATCCGTAACCTTTATGCCCGCACCGAAGAGGAATACTATGACCAGGTGCAGACCTTGCTCTTGGACCTGGGTTGGGCCCAAGAGGGCGACCGCGTAGTGCTCACCGGCGGCCATCCGGTGAGCGAGGCCGGGCCGACGAACTTTTTAAAGATCATGACGGTGCAGCGGCCCAAGGCGCGGCCGGTGGCCGCGCGTTAAGGCCGAGGGCGGGGCGTTTCGGCGGGGCTCGTGCCGGCGCGCACGATGCCTACCGGCGGCGCAGCGGGTCGCGCGGCCATGTCGCGCAGGTATTTGGCCAGTGCCTGGGCCCCGGCTTCGAGGATGCGCTGCCCCTTTTCGGGCGTGGCGATGGCCGGATCGTCACTGATGCCTTCCACCCAGCCGGCCTTTTCACAACGCACCGCTTCAGGATCCAACGCCAGCACGCAAGAAGCCTCGGCCTCACCGGCATGGCCGATGGTGTGACAGGGCCCCTCGGTGATGGCGTCGATCTCGGCCGAGGCCAGATCCCACCAGCAAAAAGCGTCGATCTGACACCCCAGGCGGTGGCGCAATTCCAGCGCGGCGGCCTTGATCGTATCGCCGTTGCCACCATGCCCACTGAGGAGGACGATCTTGGCAAAGCCATGGGCGACGATGGAGCGGCAAATGTCGCCCAAAAAGTCGATGAGCGTGGTCACGCTGATAGAGATCGTGCCCGCAAAGCGCATATGATGGGGCGAGATGCCGTAGGGAATCAAAGGCGCCACCAACACCGGCACGTCGTCGGCCAGCCGGGCCGCCCGACGCGAGACATATTCCACCGTGCGGCAGTCGGTGTCCAGCGGCAAGGCTTGGCCGTGTTGCTCGGTGGAAGCGATGGGCATCACTACCACGGCGCCTTTTCCCGCCCATTGCGGGATCTCTTCGCGCGTCCGTTCAGACCAGAGCACCTCTCGAAGCTCTTTCACGAGGCATTCCTCCCGATCTCGTGATCGCGCCGGCGGGTCTCACCGGCTTTTTTGTGGTTATTGACGCACAGGGGCCTCTAGCGCTCGTTCGTTCAGCTCCTGCCATTCCCGGCTGCCGTCGTCCGGGATGATCTCCAGGCGCACCCCGCGATGGAACAGGGGTTGATTGCCGGCGGCGAAATCGTCCCACAGGCCGCGTCGAGGCACCTGGTAGGGCGTTGGGGTGCCGCGCTTGCCCACGGCATAGATCACCTGCGCGCCGTTAGGCCAAACGACGCGGTACAGGTTGCGCGGCGGAGGCGGGGCATAGCCTTCTTCTACCTGATAACGGGCGATGGCCTCTTCATCCGGCGTGACGCCCAGTCCCGGCGCCTCGGGGACGTGCATATAGCCATGTTGGACATGGAGCCGCTCGGTGAGCAGATCATCGACATAAATCTCGTGGCAGGTGATGGCCGGCCAGGTAGCCTGAGGGAGGGTGGCGGCAAAATGGAGCATAAAAGCCGTGGTCAAGCCGGTGCCCACCATTTGCAGCCAGAAGGGCTTGTTCATCTGTTCCGCCACAGCGGCCTGCTTGCGGATGCGGTCGGCTCCGCCGCCGATGACAAAGCCGTCGCAAACCCCCTCGCGGATCGTCGTCTCGATGGGCGGGCTGCCGTAGTGCATGGCGATAGGCCGCGAGATCTTGCGCCGGACGGTGGCGTTCCCCTCTACATCGCCCTGGGGAATGGGCGATTCAAAGATGGCGATGGCCGGGTTCTTTTCCAGTTCCAGCAAATAGGGCACGGCGTTGCCTGCGTTGAGCAAAAAGCCGTTAAAATCGGCGTCGAAACGAAAATCGGAGGGCACGATGGCGGCCAACGTCTCCATCTGGGCGGCGAAATCCCGCCAGGGGCGGGCCTTGAGTTTGGCGCTCATGTAGCCCAGGCTCAGCGCCTCGCGGATCTCTTCGCTCCAGTCTTCGGTGGGCATGTCATTGCTCCACCAAGAGACGGGGCACCAATCGCGCACGGCGGGGCCGATCAGCTTGTAGCAGGGCACGCCCAGGGCTTTGCCTACCAGGTCAAAGAGGGCCATCTGCAAGCCGGCGCCGAGCTTGTCATCCCAGAGGAACTCGAACGGCGAGCGGCCGATGACGCGCGCGATCTGTTCGGCGGGCACGCGGCCCCAGGTGTAATAGATCATCGTCTCGCCATAGCCCACCAGGTCCGAATTGGTGCGCAGGCGCAGGATCTCGAACACGCCCCAATCCCAGTTCTCGCGGCTGAGGTGCTTGGCGTGGCGCGGCTTCATCGGCACCTCGACCCAGGTTTTTTCTATGCTCTCGATGCGCAATGCATCCATCTTGATTTACCTCGAAAATGCAAACTATGAGGTGACGGGCACTTGGCCCATCGGGGCCGTGCCCGTCACCCGGCCGTCGGGCGCGTCGATTCACCCTTTAGACGATGGCGATGAGCTCGACCTCAATCAACGCACCTTGCATGGCGATGTCGGCGCCCACGGTGGTGCGGGCGGGCGGATCCTTGGGAAAGTACTCCTTCCAGACCTTGTTCCAGCCCTGGAAATCGCGGGCGGCGTGGGTCAGGTAACAATTCACCTTGATGACCTTATCCCACGAGCTGCCCGCGGCCTTGAGCACGCGGCCCAGATTCTCCAAGGCCTGGCGCGCCTGCGATTCGATGTCATCGCCGGCCAGCTTGCCTTCCTTGGCGCCGGCAGATCCGGAAACGAAAAGGAGATTGCCATACTTGACCCCAGGGGCGATGGTGATGCTCTCTCGGCTGGTGCCGGGCGGGAGAATAAGTTCCTTTTCCATGATGTCCTCCTATGCTGAGTGATCCTTAATCGCGCCCGCAGGGCGCACAACGAAACGAGCTCGACGCGGCCGTAAACGCCTGGCCGCATTTAGCTAATCGACATAAGCGATCAAATCCACCTCAATGAGCCATTCTTCGCGCAGCAGGGAGCTGCCCACGGTGGTGCGGGCGGGCGGATCCTTGGGGAAATACTCTTTCCAGACCTGGTTCCAACCCGCGAAATCGCGGGCGGCGTGGGTCAAGAAGCAGTTGACCTTCAACACCTTGTCCCATGAGGATCCCGCCGCCCGCAAGCCCTCGCCCAGGTTTTCCATGGCCTGGCGGGCCTGGGAAACGATGTCGGGGCCGGGGATTTTGCCGTCCTTGCCGATGCCGGCATTGCCAGAGAGGAACACCAACTTGTCCGCCTGAATGGCCGGCGAGAAGGGCAACCTGCTCGCGTCGGTTCCTTCGGGGATGATGACCTTCTTTTCCATACCGTCCTCCTTATATTGAATAGTCATGGGCCGGGTCAGCGCACCTTGCCCCGCCCCTCCACGCGCCAGATGGCCTGCACTTGGCCATGGCGCGCCACGGCCACCTCGTCGTGCATGTTGGTCACCTTGCCCTGGTGTCGAGGGATGACCGAGAGCTTTTCTCCGACCTGGAAGCGGTGCTTACAGGCGCTGACATCCACATGGCCATGCTCGACCGACATGGCATAGATTTTAGCCGCCGGTTGCTCGATAATCAAGCCGTAGGGCGCCGGCGGATAGGCCTCGAAGGTCTTTTGGCCACCATCGATGATGATACGATCGGCGGTGGGCACGCTGACCACGGTGCAGATCACGCGCAGGGCGCAGCGCTCCGGGGTAATGTCCTCCGAGCCGTGGATGCGGGTCATCCCCTCATAGACGTAGGAGCCGCTGCGATGCTCGGTGCAGCCCAGCTCTTTGGAGACGCGCTCCAACCCCGTGCCCCCGCCGCTGATGGTATTTAAGGGCAACCCCGCCCGTTGGAACAGGGCCACCGTCTCGTCCAAAAAGGGTTTGGCCTCCGGGCGGCTGGGATAGGTCATGACGCCC
>JACIWY010000165.1 GCA_014360745.1 Chloroflexota bacterium | reverse complement strand
GAGGCCGAGCTCGACGCCCTCGATCAAGCCTTCTTGGCCAAATCGGGCCGTTCGGATTTGAGCAAGGCGCTTTCCGATCTGCCCGAGCCACCGTCTGAGGAATAACGATGAATTCCGCTCTGGCGCGTCGCCGTCGGAGACCGAAAAAGCGAGGTGGAGGGCTTACCATAGCCCTCCGCTTCGCTATAGTAGGGATAAGCACGGTTCTGCTCTTTCTTTTGGGCTCGATTTTGGCCGCCGTCGGCGCAGTAGCCGCGGTCTATGGCATGTACGTTCGCGAGCTGCCCGACGCCGAGGAGATCAGCCGGCGAAGCGTCGAGACCTTTGAAACCACGCGGCTCTACGATCGCAGCGGCCAGCATTTGCTCTGGGAGATTTTCCCCGAAACGGCCGGCCGGCGCACATGGGTGCCTCTTTCGCGCATTCCCCTGCATCTGCGCAACGCCACCATCGCCATGGAAGACAAGACCTTCTATACCAACCCGGCCGGGATTAACATAGAAGGCCTGGCCCGAGCCGTCAGGGGCGTTATCCTAAATCGCTATGAAGGGGGCGGCAGCTCCATCACTCAGCAACTCATCCGCAACGTGATCATGACCCCGGAAGAGCGCATGGAGCGTAGCTATGTGCGCAAGCTCAAGGAAATGATCTTGGCTTACGAGCTGACCCGTCGCTACCCCGGCGTCGAGGGCCGCGACATGATCCTGGAATGGTACCTCAACAATATTTTCTACGGCCATTTTGCCTTCGGCGTCGAGGCGGCGGCCCAGACCTACTTTAACAAACATGTGGAAGAATTGACCCTGGCCGAGGCGGCCATGTTGGTGCCGCTGGGCCAATCGCCGGCGCGGAACCCCATCGATCGCCCTGAAGAAGCCAAACGTTACCAAGAGGTGGTGCTCGATGAAATGGCCCGCCAGGGGTACATCACGCCGGAGGAAGCCTGGGCGGCCAAACAAGAGCCTCTAGTCATTGCGCCGGCCCGCTTTGACATGAAGGTGCCCCACTGGGTGCTCTATGTGCAAGATGTGCTCGTCGAGCGCTTTGGCCGCCAGATGGTCTACGGCGGCGGCTTGCAGGTCATCACCACCATCGACTTGGAAAAGCAGGCCAAGGCCCAGGAATTTGCCCGTGAGCAAATCGCCAAGATGCGCGATAAGCACAACGTGCACAACGCCGCCGTGGTGATCCTGGATACCAAAACAGCCGAGATTCTGGCCATGGTGGGCAGCCTGGATTATTATGACAAAGAGATCGACGGCCAGATCAACATGGCCATCTCTCCCCGGCAGCCCGGCTCTAGCTTCAAGCCTTTCACCTATGCCACGGCCTTCGCCCAGGGCTATACCCCGGCGACAATGGTCATGGATGTGCGCACCAGCTTCCCTGACCCCCCCAACCCGGCCCCCTATGTGCCGGAAAATTATTCGCGCACTTTTCACGGCCCCATGCTGCTGCGCCGCGCCCTGGCCTGCTCGTACAACGTGCCCGCCGTGGCCCTATTACACCAAGTGGGCACCGTGAAAGTGGTGGAAACGGCCCATGCGATGGGCATCACCACTCTGAACGCGGCTCACTACGGCCTTTCGCTGACTTTGGGCGGCGGCGATGTCAAACTGTTGGACATGGTCTATGCCTTTAGCGTGTTCGCCAATGGGGGCACCATGTTGGGCGTGCCCGTAATGCCCGACCGCTATCGCCCCGGATACCGCCAGCTTGACCCAGTGGCCATCCTCAAGGTGACGGACGCCTCAGGCAAGGTCATCTACGAGTACACCGAGCCACAGCGCCAAGAGGTGATCCGCCCGGAAGTGGCCTATCTTATCACCGATATCCTCTCCGACAATCAGGCCCGTACACCCGCCTTTGGCCCGGAAAGCGTATTGGTGCTCAAGGATCGCCCTGCGGCAGCCAAGACCGGCACCACCAACGATTTCCACGACGGCTGGACCATAGGCTACACGCCACAATATGTGGTGGGAGTCTGGACGGGCAATACGAACTATGAAAAGATGAAAAACGCCCCCGGCGTTCGGACGGCCGGCCCCATCTGGCAGAATATCATGGAATGGCTGCACGAGGGGCTCCCCGTCGAGGCCTTCCAGCGGCCGCCCGGCTTGGTGACGGCCGTCGTCGATGGCACCTCGGGCAAATTGCCGACTCAATACTCCGGCCGGCGCACGCAGGAGCTCTTTATCGAAGGCACCGTGCCTACCGAACAGGACGACGTGCATCGCCCCTTCCGCATCTGCCGCACCTCGGGGCAACTGGCCACCGCCTATTGCCCGGCCGAGGACGTGGAGACGCAGGTCTTTGAAATCTATCCGCCGGAGGCCGAGGATTGGGTGCGCGAACAGGGCAAGCCCCAGCCCCCCTTGGAATATTGCCACGTCCACGGCCCCAATCTGCGCAACGCCGAGGTGGCCATCGTCGATCCCGTCTTGATGCAGACCATCAGCGGGGTCAAGCCCATCATCGGCAACGCCAGGCCAAGCGGGATGAGCCGCTTCTGGCTCGAATACGGCGTTGGGATGGATCCCCAATCGTGGGTGCGCATCACGCCGGATTACGGCCATCGCGTGGACAACGGCGTGCTCACCGAATGGAACACCGGCGGGCTCGACGGCCTCTACACCCTGCGCCTCGGCGTCCAGGATGGCGGAGGCGTGCGCTATGCCTCCGTGCCGGTCTTGGTGGACAACGCCCCACCAGAGGTCACCATCTTGTCCCCGGAAGAGGGCAAGGTGTACGTGATGGAGGAGGACGAGTGGATCAACATCCAGGCCTATGTCGTGGACAACACGGCCATGGACAAGGTCGAGTTCTTCTTGGATGACGAGCTGCTCGGCTTTAGCACCGTGGCGCCCTACACTCTGCGTTGGAATCTGGCCTTAAATCGCGTCAAGCCGGAAATCGACCTGAACGCCGTCCAACCCATGGTGCAAATAGTGGGCGATGAGACGATCTCTATCGATATCCGCCGCGAACCGGAACTGACCATTTACTCCCGCCAAGTGCAAGTGGGCGATACGGTCACCGTGACGGACTATATCGAGATCGACAAGGAAGGCAACTATATCATGCGCTTCCCCTCGGGCCGCGAAATCGTGTCCGACGCTGGCGGCTATACCGAGACCCATGCCATCCACATCGTGGCCTATGACCAGGCCGGCAACAAGGCCGAAAGCCCCAAGACCAAGGTGCAGGTCATTCCCAAACCAAAGGAAGAAAAAGAGAGGCGTTAGGCTAGATACCGAGGCGGTTCAGATCCTTTTCCTCAAGGCCAAAATGATGGCCGATCTCGTGGATCACCGTGCGCTGCACCAGGGCGATGAGCTCCGCTTCATCGCGGGCCAGGTGTTCCAGTGGTCGCTGAAAGAGGGTGATGCGATCGGGCGGCTGAAGAGTATAGCCGCGCCCCCGCCGCGTTAAAGGCACGCCTTCGTAAAGGCCGAGCAAAGTCCCACGCCCGCGCAGCCTGGCGGCGCGAAGTTGATCGCGCGTGGGCCAGGGCGCCACCAGGACGGCGACATTGTCCATGCGCTCGCGCACCCACACCGGCAATTCGTCCAGCGCGCGGGCGACCAGCGCCGCAAAGGCCTCTTGTGTTAGCTCCATGGCTCACCCTTCAAGGCTCCCCCGTTTCCGGCTCGACGATGAGCGTCCGCTCGCGGGTATAGGTCACCATGCCGGCCGGAGCGCCCTTGATGTGGCGCACATATCGCCGCTCGGTATAATCCACCTGCACATGCGCCTCGTGTCGCGCGGCCGAGTAATAGGCCGCCAACCGTGCCGCCTGTCGCAAGGTACGTTCGTCCACAGGCCGCCCCGCCGACTTGATGATGACGTGCGCGCCGGGCACCCCGTGGGCATGCAGCCAGAGATCGTCCGGCGCCGCGCGGCGGAAGGTGACCAGGTCGTTCTGGCGGCTGTTGCGCCCCACCAGGATCGGCGTGCCGTCGGGGCCACGGGCCATCAACGGCTCCCCCTGGGGCGCCCCCTTGGCGCGCTTGTGCCCGGCCAGGACGCCGGCTTCCGCCAGTTCGTCGCGCACGGCGTCGAGTTGGGCGCGGTCCTCGGCCAGGTCCATGTCGGTCGATAACTGTCGCAGGTAGGCC
This sequence comes from Chloroflexota bacterium, assembly GCA_014360745.1. Classification (GTDB taxonomy): domain Bacteria; phylum Chloroflexota; class Anaerolineae; order UBA1429; family UBA1429; genus JACIWY01. The sequence continues at coordinate 3,618 of JACIWY010000165.1, read as the reverse complement.
AGCTGCATCTCCGTCTCGGCGATGAGCTGCGGCAGCCGCTCGTTGGCCGATTTGCGCTTGCGATACTCCTCAAAGTAGCTTTGGGCGTTCTCCGCCGGCGACCGCGCCGGATCGAGGGGGATGCGCAGCTCGGTCGCCGAGAGGGCGCCGTCGGCCAGGAAATCCTGCGGATTCACCACCAACTCCGTTTGCCCGGGCTGGATCTCCCAGGCCATGGCCAGGATGGCGTTGCCTTGCAGGGCCAGCCGCTCCAGCTCCTCCTCAGGCGCCAGGGCCTCACGTTGGGCGTTCAGCCGCGCCTCGAGGCGCCCGATCTGTTCTTCGAGGGCCTTCTTCAGCCGTTGGCGCACCCGAGCGTAGGGATCTATCCCGCCGGCGGCCGCCCGCACCAGGCGGATCGCCTCCTGGATGGAGGCCACCTCCTCCCGGCCCGGTAGATGGGTCAACAGGTAAGGGGCGTACTCGCGTAGGGGCGCGTCGGCCGGGTCGCCGCGTCGCCGGGCGATGGACGGGCGCCAGTTGTGCGTCTCGGCCAGGCGAAACATGCCCACCGTCTCGTTCACCAGGTTTCGCACCGCTTCGTCGCTCAGGCGGCCCTCCGGCTCGACCTCGCCCGTCGCGCGATAGACCAGCTCTCGCGCCAACAGCGGGCTGATGCCGGCGACCCCCTGCACCAAGCGCCGCCAGAGCGGCAGGCCACCCCCATCGGCGCGCAGCATCTCGGCCAGAAGCGCCGGCGTGAGCAGAAGCGGGTGTTCCTTCTCCTGTCGCGGAGGTGGCACGTAGGGGTGGGTGGGCAGAATGGTGCGATAACGATTTATCGCCGGCGGCACCGGCTTGGCGGCGCCCAGGATCGTCCTATCGGGCGCTACCAGGATGAGGTTGCTCAGGCGGCCCATGATCTCGCACACCAGCTCCACCTCCCCGTGCTCCCCCTCGAAGCGAAAGCGCAGCACGCGCTCCAGCTCCGGCTGCTCGATGGCCCGTAGCCGGGCGCCGCGAACATATTTGCGCAAGAGGAGCTGCAAGGGAGAGGCCGTCTCTTCCCCACGGCGCAGCTTCTCCGTCGTCACCAGCACGACGGCGTCGGCCGGCTCGGCACTGAGCAAAAGCTGGTGGCGCTCGCCGGTATAGATCTCCAGGCCCAGGGCCAACGCGCTGGGCCGCACGATGCGCTGTACGCGCCCGCCCAAGAGTTGGTCGCGCAATTCGTCGGCAATAGCGCTGAGCGTCAAGGTGTCCAAGGGCATTTCAGGGTGCCCCTTGTCGCCGTTCCTGGCGAACCCAGGCGTCGAGGGCCGCCAGCAGGGTTGGGGCGTCGGTGTCGCCATGCACGCGCACCCGTGACAGCTCGTACATCGCCTCGGAGCGCTGGCGGACGCCGGGGTGAACGGTCACGGCGCCCCAGTAATGCGCCGATTTGAGCACTTGGATGCCCAGCGCGTCATACTTGCCCGAGGGGTAACAGAAAAAGCGCACCGGTTCGCCGATGCGCGCCTCGATGGCCTCCTTGGAGCCCAGCATCTGCCACACGAGGTAATCGACGTCTCGCCCGCGCAGGTCCACGTGGCTATAACCATGGGCGCCGATCTCCATCCCGGCTTGGTGCATCTCGATCACCTGCTCCCAGGTCACATATTCCGCGCGCCCCTCGTCGATCAGGCCAGTGATGAGGAAAAAGGTGGCCACGAACCCATAGCGTTGCAAGAGGGGCAGGGCGTTCACATAGTTGTCGCGATAGCCGTCGTCAAAGGTGATGACGATCGGCCGATCGGGCAGCGTGGCGCCGATCTGCAAAGCCAAGGTCAGATCGTACAAGGTGATCGCCGTGTACCCCCCAGCGCGCAACGCCTGTAGGTGTTCCTCGAATTGGGCCGGCGACACGGAGAGATCCCGGCGAATGGCATCGGCGCCGGCGGGGGGCGCGGAAAGATAATGATACATGAGGATGGGCACCACGAGCGCGCGGGGTGTTCCATCGGGCGTCGGCTGAGGCGTAGGGGTCTGGGTGGGGCTGGGGGTCACGCTGGGCGTCGGGCTGATCGTAGCCGTGGCGCTGGCGGTCGCCGTGGGCGTGTTACTAGGCGTCGGGGTAAAGGTAGTGGTGGGCGTCGCCGTAGAGGTGCTCGTCCGAGTCGGGCTCGGCGACGCGGTTGATGTGGGCACCAGGGTCGCGCTCGGCGTTACGGTCGGCGCCGAACGCATAATCCAGAGCTCGCGGCCAAGCTTCGATCCCGGGCGCAAGGCAACGAGCCCCGAGACGACGACAAAGGCAGCAGCCAAGACGGCGGTTGCCCGCCTCCCTCGGCCCAGCGCGATCAGCAATTGCTCCAATGTCTCGCCCCCTTCCCGGCGGGGATGATAGCCACCAGGCCTGGGGGTGTCAAACGCGCCGCCCGAGCTCAAAGACACTCGCCCAGCTCATAAAGCACCAGCGCCGGAGCGACGATGGCGGCCGTCTCGACGCGCAGGATGCGCGGCCCCAACGTCACCGGCCGGATGCCCCGCTCGGCAGCGAGGGCGACCTCCTGAGGGGAAAAGCCCCCTTCCGGCCCGATATACAGCCGCACTTCGCGTATCTCGCCCCACTCTGTGGCTTGCCACGAGGCCAGGGCAGCGCGCAACGAACGCGCGCGCTCGCCCACCGAGAGAATGAGCGCCAGGACGCCCTCCGGCGGGGCCACGCACACTTCTGCGAAGGGGCGCACAGCGGCCAGCGTGGGCAGGCGCGCCCGGCCCGCTTGCTCGGCCGCCTCGCGGATGATCTGCCGCCAGCGCTCCAAGCGCGCCTCGTTCACTTCCTCAGGCCGGGGGATGACACAGCGTTCGGTGATCATCGGAACAAAGCCGGTAACGCCCACTTCGGTGCCCTTTTGCAGCACCCACTCGAGGCGTTTGCCCTTGGGCAGGGCGACGTACAGCGTTACCCTAACATGCGGCTCAGAGGCTGGGGAAAAGGCGCGCAGAGGGTGGGCGGTGACCGTTCGGGCGCCGACGTGTACCAGCTCGGCTTCCACCGCCCGGCCGCTGCCATCGAGGAGGAGGATGTGCTCTCCTGGCCGGGCGCGCAATACCCGTATGAGCTGATAGGCCACCGGCCCCTCCAGGGTCAGCGGGTCGCGAGCGAGGGTCTCGGGGGAAACGAAGAAGCGCTGCATGGCCCGATCACTTGTGCCCCAGGAGGGCGATCCAATCTTCCTGCACCAGGCGCTCATCGAGCGTCAGCCCGGCCCGAGCCAGCGCATCGATCGCCAGCTGCTCCTGCTCGGCGATGATCCCCGAGGCTACCCACAACCCGCCGGGGCGCAGCGCGGCCGCTATCGCCGGGGCCATGGCGGCTATGACCTGGGCCAGGATGTTGACCAACAATAGATCGTAGCCGTTGCCGGTGTGTCTGGGCACGTCGGGGGAAAGAGGGCTCTCCAGCGTCGCCCGCGAGACGACGACGCGCCCGGCCACGCCGTTGCGCTCCGCGTTCTCTTGGGCCGCCTTCACCGCCAAGGGGTCGGTGTCGATGGCCTGTACCTCGCTGGCGCCCAACAATGCCGCCGCGATGGCCAGGATGCCCGAGCCGGTGCCCACATCGAGCACCCGCCAGGTCAAAGCTCCCTTGGCCCC
>JACIWY010000164.1 GCA_014360745.1 Chloroflexota bacterium | reverse complement strand
TTTGAAGGGGATGAGGTGTGGCTGAGGCGCGCCCTGGGCAATTTGGTAATTAACGCGCGAGAGGCGATGCCAGATGGAGGGACGTTGACCCTAGTTGCAGGCTTGGAGACGTTGAGCCCGCAAGAGGCAGCGGCGCTGGACGTGCAGCCAGGGCGCTATGTCAGCCTTGTAGTTCGGGATACCGGTATAGGAATACCGCCGGAGCACATGGCACACCTCTTCGAACCTTTTTTCACCACCAAAAAGCGCCTGGGCGCGGGGTTGGGGCTGGCCGCGGTATACGGCATCGTGCGCCAGCATCGGGGGGCGATCCGCGTCGAGAGCTGTTTGGGCCAAGGGAGCGCTTTTCATGTCTATTTTCCGCTGGTCGAGCTAAGCGATGAGAGGCCCGATGGGGATGACTCTCAAGCGTCCGGGCCAGCGTGAGGCTTGGGGTCAAGGGGACGAGACGGGCGGCTCTCTGCGCACATAGATGCGATGGCGTTCGCTATACTGCGCGGCCAACGTGTAATGCTCGGTGACCCAGGTGGCAAAGCTGCGGTCTAGATAATCGGGAGCGCCGCTCGCTTCCGATTTGTCCGTGGGCTCTAATTTTTCCTCCCAAAAGACGATGGCCGCCGGCCGATAACGTTGCGCTATCTCGGTAACGCGCTGGGCGTTGAGCTGGCCGGTGCGAATTCTGCGCCGTGAGGTGTCGGTCAGCTCAGGAGGAACGGGCCGCCCGGCCCGCAGGGCCAGGATATGGGCGTCGGTGATGATATAGTCGCCCGGAGCGGTGTGTTGCTGCAAAAAAGCCACGGCTTGTAGGGCCTTGTCCAAGTGGTCCGACTCGATCTCGCGCAGGCGAAAGAGGTCGATCCAGGCGGCTCTGCCCCCTTCCAACAAGACAAGGCATAACGCCGATGCCAGGGCGACGTAGCGCCACCCCGGGCGCGTGTGGTGAACGGCCTCATGGCCCAAGGCGGCGAGCCCTACGCCGGCGAGCACCGCGAGCGGAAAGAGGGTCTGCACCAGATGGTGGCGATAGAGCGGCGCGTGAGTGAGCAGAACGGCCAGCACGCTCAAGAGCCAGAGCCCCAATAGGAGCGCGACCCGCCGATCGCGTCGCCACAAAGCCCAGAGTCCGTAAAGGCCCAACCCTACGAGAGCAATATGGGTGAGGCCATACTTGTCGGCCAAGAGATACTCGGCCAGGTTCTCCAGGTTGTGACCATAGTCAACGACCACCGCCGATTTGCCTTGCAGATAGGTGTGCAGAACCTGCCGATGGAACCCGCCGGGATTGCTTGCCAAGACCCCGGGCAACAATAGCGAAAGGCCGCAGAGGCCCAGCAAGGCAAGGCAGATCCAACGTCGAGACCAGGCGCGCTCGACGAGAAACACGGCCACGGCCGGCAACAGGGCACCGGCGAGGACCGTGGGTTTGAGCAAAAGCGCGCCCGACATGAGCACGCCGCTCAAGGCCAGCCATCCGCGCGCCTCCCGGCGCAAATAGGCGACGACGGCCAACGTCGAAGCGGTGACCAGGGCCATGGCCGGCACCTCGATCATCGCGGCGCTGGACATGACGACAAAATGGGGTATCGGCGCCAGAAGAGCCACGGCAGCCGCTCCGGCCCAATGTCCGCCGACCGTTCGAGCCAAAGCGGCCACAGCAGCCAACGCCGCCAGGGCCAGTATGCCGACGACCAGGCGGGCGACGGCGATATCAAACCCCAAGAGCTCAAAGGCCCCGGCTAAAAGATAGATAAAGCCCGGCGTGTAGCCGAACCACACCGTATCATAGAGCTTGTGGCCTTGCTGCACCGCTCGGGCGGTACAGATCAACACCGACTCGTCGTCGTCCCACATAAAATGATCGAGCTGGGAAAAGATGAGCAGGCCAAACGCGGCCAAGAGGACGATGACGAGAAACAAGGGGATGATCTCAGCGGCTATCCCTTTCCCCTTTCGGGCTTGCAAGATGTCTCGCTCCATATGCCTCTCTCTCTGCCGCTCAGCGCGCCGACGCGATGGTGATCGTCGTAGCCAACAACAGGCGATCGTCCGGCTGGCGTTGGCCATCGACCGCCAGCGGCAGGCGGGCGTTGCCCTGGGCCGGATCGTACATCCCTACCCCCAGCCGATAGACGCCCGGCGAGAGAGCGCCGATCTCGATGGGATGTTCATCGCGGATATATTCGCCCGGCTGCCAGGCGTTCGTGACATAGTAGCCCAACATGGGTTGGCCGTCGTGTTGCGCGGCCACAGAACCGTCGGCCCGATAAAGGTGGACAAACACCTTGTAATCCCCTGAGATGGCCCCCTCAGCTTGCCAGTACAAGATAACGTGCAACACTTGCCCGGCTCGAACCTCCGTCGTCGAGAGCTCATAGCCCAAAAGGCGGATCGCCTCTCCCACCTGGGCGGGCTGAGGATGGGCTACTTCGGGCGCGGCGAAACGATGCCCATCCAGTGGCAGGTTGGTCAGCGTCAACGGCGCCCCTACCGGCGTGCCCTCGCGGTCCAGGAGGCGCAAAAGGAGCCGCGCCTCGGTGGCCGGCGCGTCATCGGCGACGCAGAGGTCATAGTGGCGCTGAATGACCTCACCGGGGCGCCATCGACCGGTGGGATAGATCTCGCTGGCCGGCGGGTAACGTCCCTCGGCCCATCGTCTTCCCTGGTTATCCTCCAGCGATAGCTCGAGCACATAGTCGGCCTCAGGTTGCGTCCGGGCGCGCCAGATAAGCGCCAGTGAGAAAGGTTGGCCAAAGCGCAAACGCCCCCAGTCGTGATTCCAGCCCACCAGTTCGATAGCCGGGGTGAGCGTCGCGCCGATATGGGTTTGGACGTCGATCTGGGCCAGGGGATCGCTGGCGTGCGGCGATGAGCTGACGGCCAGCGTGGCCAGTTTGACCCCAGGCTGGGCCACAACCTGATCGGAACAGCCGAGGGTCAGAACTGCCGATTCATCGATGCGCCGGCCGTCGGGGCCGAAGGCGGCCAAGGGCTCGTCGGCCAGCCGATCATAGACGCCGAGGAAGAGGTAATAGAAGTCGGGCGCGGTGCCCGGGCTGATGCGGACGAGGATATCGGTGCGCACCACGTCTCCCGCGCGCCAGGCGACCGTCGGCTCAAAGGCGTCGTTTTGCAGCTCGACGTCACCCAAGCCCCAACGGCGGCCCTGGGCATCGCGGAGGTGCAGATAGGCGGAATAGTATTTATCCGGTTGACGCAACACTCGCCACTCTAGAGTGACCCGCGTCGCCCGCCCCCATTGCGCGGCCGGGCCATGCAGCGTGTAGGATTGAAGCTGCAACACGTCGCCGAAGGTCAAGGCGGTTTGCTGTTCGATGCGGGGGTAGCGATCGAAAGGCAAATGGCCGGCCGTCGCCCACAGTGATACATCTATATCGGTGAAGGAGGCCTCTTCGAGAGCGAAGGTATGCGCGGCCCAGGCGATGTCGAGCCGATCGGGATGTGCCTTAGGGGCCTCGCCCGGCAAGCGGTACTTGACGTACCAGATCCGGCCATAGCGAGAGGCGGCTTTTTCCAGGAATTGCGCCAGCTCCTCCGAGCTCCAAGAGGGGTCCGCCGTCAAGACGGGCAAAGGGCCTCGGTACCGCTCGGCCAGGAGAGAGGGCTTGTTGACCAGGATGGCGTCGGTGGCCGGATTTGCCTGCGAGGAGATATAGGCCAGAGGCGCTTCTTCGCTGCGGTTCTCATAGATCCAGACGTACTCTTGGCCCTGCAAAGAGACGACGTGGAGTGGCTCCTGACGCCCATAGTAGCGTTCCAGCAATTCCTCACAACGCCCGCGCTGGATCTCGTTCAGGTACAGCACCACATAATCGGTGGTGGCCGGGTCGTACAAATCCTCCTTGTACGCTCTGCCGGCGAAAAAGGGAGCGAACTCGGGCAGGGCGCGCAGAGCGACCTCTTTGTCGGCGCTGTCGGGCAGGGTGTTGAGGTAGGCTGCTGCACGATCGAGGCCCTCACCCCAGCCCACGAGCAACTTGTTCGCCGCGCTGCGGATGCCGCCCAGTAGCGGGTTGTAATAGGTCAGATAATAGGGGGCATGGGGCAGGATCGTGGCCAGGCCGACCGATACGAGAAGAAGGAACAGGAGGACCAAGAGCGCTGCCCTCGCCCGGCGGGCACGAAACGCGCGCCCAAGCTCATCGAGCAAGCTTAGCCAACCAAAGGCCGCCACAGTTTGCAAGGCGGGAAAGCCGGGCAGCAGGTAACGATCAAACTTTTTCTGGCCTGCGCTCATCACGAGGCCGTACAACAACACAAAGGCCAGCATCAAGAGGAGTGGGGATACCCATTCGCTCCTCTTGCGTTGGCGAATTATGGCGATGGCGCCCAACACGAGGCCGAGGGCCGTCCAAGGGGTCAAGCGAAAAGCCACGGCCACGGGATAAAAGGCCCAGCCCGGGTCGGGTCGGGGCTCGCCCCAGAAAAAGTTGGAGCCGGAATGGGGCTCGGAGGCATAGCCAAAGGCAGTGTTATAGACGTTGGCCAGCGTCTGCCAGGGTTGTACCCACAATGCCGGCCAGAGCAATACATAGATCAGGATGGCGGGGCCGAACCAACATAGACCATCGCGAGCGATGGCGGGCAGGACGGACGACCACCCCGGCCTGGTTTGGCGCAAATTCTTGAAAAGGATCGCCAAACCGGCAAAGACGAACAGGGTCGCCGTCGGCGACTTGTTCAGCAAGGCCAGGCCGGCGAACAGGCCGGAAAGCAAGGGCCAACGCGCGGCCTTCTCGCGCCAATAGAGGGCCAGGCAAAGGAGAGAGAGAAAGACAAAGCTGGTCTGAATGGCATCCACATGGAGCAGGCGCGAAAGGGCGAGGAAGAAAGGATCCAGCAGCATGAGCAGAGTGGCCAGCAAGGCGATGCAGTAGCCACCGATTGGACCGCCACATCCTCCTTGGCCACGGATGGGGTGACCGAATAGCCGCAGGAGCAGCAAAAAGGCACCGCCCAGGGCCAAAGAGGTGAGCACCGCCACACCACGCCGCCCCCGAAAGACCAACTCGCCCAATCCGCGAATGACCGCCGACGGCTCCTCATGGATGATGTCGCGGGTGCGCGACTCGACGCAAGGGTCGAGCCAGGGCTGCGTCGGGTCAATGCCCATAAAAGGCACGCCTATCCACATGGTGAGCACTCCCGGGTGCCCCATCTGGTAGGTAGAAGCCAGATCGCCGGTGGCCAGGCCGCGGTGAAAATTGACGCTGCGACAAGCCCATTTCATCTCGTCGGGCGTGATGAACACATTCGTCGCCGGCAGGCGCATAGCCAAGGCGGCGCCGACGAGGAACAGAGTCGTTATCACGACGAGCCACTTTGGAACCTTAGCCGAGCTCCACAAGGGTTGGGGCTTGCCAGGGGCGTTGCTATCGAAGGACATACGCTGGGCCTCATCAAGGTCAGTATAGGTGCCTCATAAGCCCCATAGCATAGCGCGGCTCAGAGGCGGAGGTTTACGAGAGTGCGCGCACGCAATACGAGGACTATAGCGAGGTCGGGACATTTTGCCAAGATCGAGGGGCCACGCTGCTAAGGTTTGAGGCCTCTGGCCGCGTGGCCCGACGGAGGGCGGGCGTTACTTGCTCCTGAGCATCTCGGCGAGCCGCACTACATGACGCCGCTCCTCGGCGACGATCTTGTCGATAAGGGGGCGGTTGGGCTTTTGAATCAAGTCTTGCAACGTATGGAAAAAGAGCAACGTCTGCTTCTCAAAGGCGATGGCTTGGCGGAGCATCTCCTCGGTGGTGGCCCCTTCGGGCACCGCGCGGATGGGGGCATCTTTTTGAAAGAACTGGCCCTCTACCGTGGCGGCGATATAGTCCATGGCTTCTTGCCAATCGGCGCTTTCTGTTTGGGTAAAGACGATTTGGGTGCCGAGGTTTTCAAAGATGTGTTTATGGCGGACCTCTTCGTCGGCTAGGTAACGAAAGAGCTGTCGGGCCTCCTCGCGATCGGCCTTTTGAGCTGCCTGGCGATAGAACTGCTCGCCACGTACCTCGGTTTGCACCGCCAGATCGACCACGTCCGCTCCGGAAAGAAGCACACTCATGACGAATACCTCCTATCTACTTATCGATGACTATGCGGGCTGCTCCGGGCTTTGCTATTTCCGCCTGCCCAAGAGGAGCATCTCCAACATCGCTACCAGGCACCCCTGCCCAGGCGCGGGGCCGGGCGGCGGAAGGGGGGGCGTGGGCTCCGGGCCGGGTTGCACCTCCTCGGTGAACGCCCGCCAGCCGTCGACGCGGCCGCGCCCCTGGATATAAGGGCTCAGGCCCAAATCGACGGCCGTGCCCAGCAAGCGTTGCTTGATCTGTTGAGGGGTGAGTTCGGGCTGAGCCTCCAGCAACAGCGCACAGAGCCCGGCGATATGCGGGGTGGCCATACTGGTGCCGGATGCACTAGTGTAATGGGCATCGACGATTTGCCCCATAGAGGTGCCGTGCGCCCGAGCCGAAACAATATTTACGCCCGGCCCAAGGATATCGGGCTTGACCCGACCGTCGCTGGTGGGCCCGCGCGAAGAAAAGCTGGCCACACGATCGGCATCGTCGCAGGCGCCGACGGTGATCACCTGGCGCGCGCAACCGGGAGAACCTATGGTATAGTTGCCGGGGCCTTCGTTGCCCGCGGCCACACAGGCGATCACACCCGCCTCGACCGCGGCATCGCACATTTCAGAGAGAGCATCGGTGCCGTCGCAAGGCCCCTCGGCACCTAGAGAGAGGCTAAATATCTGCACGTTTTGGGCCACGGCCCATTCCACGCCGGCCATGACGTCGCTCATCATGCCTCGCCCGTCGGAGCGCAACACCTTGGCCGAATAAAGAATAGCCCCCGGCGCCACGCCGCGATAGCGCCCGCCGCTGGCCGCTCCCGAACCGGCCGCCACCCCGGCACAGTGTGTGCCATGGCCGTTACCGTCTTCCGGGCCTTCGCCGGTGAAATCGGTGACCGCGCCGATGCGCCCCTGCAGGTCGGGATGCTGCATATCGATGCCCGTGTCCAAAATGGCGATGCGCACGTTCGCGCCGGTCAACCCCTCGCCCCACAGACGCGGCACGCCGATGCGGGCCACGGAAGTATCGAGCCAGGCGCGCACGGGGCGATCCTCATAGATGCGTACTACCTCGTCATCGGCCTCCAGGCGGCGGATAGCCTCGGGCGTGGCCTCCATCTGGACGAAGGGCCGCAGGCGGTAATGATAGCCCTCGCGCACGCCCCGCATAAGCTCGCGGTGGCGCATGACGCGGCGAGTGGGCGCATAGCGGACGATGATCGAGATGCAATCTTGCTCGCCCATCTGATTGAGGCTGCGCATCAACCCTTCGGTCAGTTTGGCGCCTTGGTCGGCCATACACTAACTCCTTGTCGCCCTGACGGGGCGGTCGATCTCGATGCGAGACACAAAAGGCAGATCGGCGATGTCGCGCGCCGCGGCCGCTTTGCAGGCCCCGGCCACCGTTTGCGTGAGGGCAAAGACGCGCCGAACCGCCAAGCCCTTCTCCTTCAACGCGGCCACCCGTTTGGGCGCGTCGTCCACATGCACGATGACATCGACATCGACATCGGGAGCCTGGCGCCACGCCCGACGAAGCGCACTATCTATCTTGTTCATTTCGGGTCCCTCCCCTTTGGCCAAGGGATAAAAGACATCATAGCTTCATAGGGGGTGAGCGTCAAGGACAGCTTCAATTCTGCACGACGATGCGCACTTGGCAGGGGGGCGGG
>JACIWY010000163.1 GCA_014360745.1 Chloroflexota bacterium | reverse complement strand
TAACCTCATTTCTTTCGTTAACGAATTTTCGTTCTATATATTATGCACCAAACCTTTCCAATCGCCCAGCATTAGCCAGAGCTAGAGCGCCGGTCAAGCAGTGCCAGGCCTTGGTATCTGGCGGTCGGAAAGCGCCCCAACCTTTGCCCGATCGCCCTTCAGTGACTAACCCAGCCCACGAAGGTGGGCTTTACAATGGTTGCCGCGATTTCAGTCGCCGAGTTGAGTACTACCTACGGGTACTCTTTACGCTTTCGTACCCTCCAGATTACGACGTCGCCAAACACGGCCATGGCCCCGATTCTGCTCTGCGCCCTCAGCGTGCCCGACGCTAGGACAATTCCGAGTGCAACCGCAGCCAGCGCACAATATCGCGCCGCCGCACAAGCCCCACCAATCGCCCCTCTTGTACCACTGGCAATTGTCGGATGTCATGGCGCGTGAGCTTGTCGAGTGCCTCGGAAGCGCACTCCTCCGGATCGGCGGTGATCAACCGTTCTCGCGGCGTCATCACCTCCCCTACCGACTTGGTCGCCCAATCCTGACGGGGCACGGCGCGCACATCGTCCAAAGTAATAATCCCGCGCAGTTCCTCGCCATCCACCACCGGGAATCCATAGTCATCGGTGCGCATCACATAATCATGTACGAAACTCTCTAGCGAAATATTCGAGGGCACGGTTGGGGGGTTCTCTCGCATCATGCGCGAGATCGACACATCATCCAGAATATCCTCAATGACCACACGGCGGTAGCTCTGCGTGGCCGCATTGCTCAAGAACCACCCGATGAAGGCCAACCACAAGCCGCTCACCAAGCCCCGCCCAACCAGCGGCACGCGTGCGCCAAAGGCGCTGGCGATACCGGCGAGGATCATGACCCAAGCGATGACTTGCCCCAGCCAGGAAGCCCATTGGGTAGCCTGGCGCAAATTATCGGTCAGGCCCCACAAAATGGAACGCACCACCCTCCCTCCGTCGAGGGGAAAGCCGGGAATCAAGTTAAAGATACCCAGGGCGATATTGACCGTTCCCAGCCACAAGGCCAATGTCGAGAGAGGGCCCAAACGGGCTACGAGAGCTTGGGGCGGGGCAGCGAGGGCCCCTAAAGGGCCAGCAAAAAGGTTAACCAGAGTGATCAGGACACCCCCGATGATCAAGCTCGTGACCGGACCCAAGATCGCCATCACAAACTCTTTTTGCGGCGATGAGGGCTCTTCCTGGATATTGGACACACCGCCGAACAAAAAGAGGGTAATATTGTCTACCTGGGTTCCTTGCGCTCGGGCGATAAGCGAATGGGCCAGCTCGTGGGCCAAGACGGAGCCGAAAAAGAGCGACGCGCCCACGATGGCCAGCACCCAGCTTAACCCATCCGACCAGTTGGGATGCAGAGCCTGAGCGGCAGAGGCCAGGTTCCAACTGGTCAAGGCAAAGATGAGCAGCCAACTCCAGTCGATCCGCACGTTAATCCCGAAAATCTTACCCAGGCCGAATCCCGAACGCCGCATCGGTATGCTCCTTTCCCTCAGCCTGTCGGTGCGTCCGTGTTCTCTCGAAGACGATCGGCGGCGGTTGAAACGACATCCCCCGCCAGATTGCCCCGCGGCGACCGATTTTACAGCTCATCTGCAAGCCTACGTAGACAAGCTTTGCGAAGGTAGCCGCGATTCCAACCATTACATCGCCAGATCAACCCGCCGCAAAAGCTGAGCATTCAACGCCACGATCACCGTGCTCAGCGACATGAACAGCGCGCCAAGCGCCGGCGAGAATAAGATGCCGACGGGCGCCAACACCCCGGCCGCCAGAGGCAACGCCACAATGTTATACCCCGTGGCCCAAATCAAGTTTTGGACCATTTTGCGATAGGTAGCGCGGCTCAGGTTCAACACCTTGACCACATCCAAAGGATTGCTCTTGACCAGGATGATCCCCGCAGATTCGATGGCCACATCGGTGCCACCGCCGATAGCGATGCCCACATCGGCCCTTACAAGAGCCGGGGCATCGTTCACGCCGTCTCCTACCATGGCCACTCGCTTCCCTTGTTGTTGTAACTGGGCCACCTTTTGCTCTTTATGCTCCGGCAACACCTCGGCAAAGTACTGCTCGATACCCAGTTCCTGAGCCACGGCGCGGGCCACCGCCTCGCTATCCCCGGTCAGCATGGCGATCTCGACGCCCATCTTATGAAGCTTGTCAATGGCCTCCCGACTCTCGGGCCGGATCACGTCCGCCAAAGCCAGAGCGGCGATAGCCTGGCCATCCTCGATCAGATAGACCACGCTCTGTCCCTTGCCGCTGGCCTCGGCGGCAAATCGGGCCAATCCCTCCGGCAGGTCTAGATTGAGCATCTCTAACAAACGGGGGCCGCCTACATAAACGATATGCCCATTGCGCTTGGCCCGCACTCCACGGCCCTTGAGCGCCTCGAACCCGGAAACGGGCGGGAGTTCCAGATTTCGCGCCTCCGCCGTGCGGCGGATACCCTTGGCAATAGTATGTTCCGAATCGCCCTCCACGGCAGCAGCAAGCGCCAGGGCGCGATCTTTGTCCCAGCCATCGGCAGTAGTTATCCCGACCACCCCGAACTCCCCTTTGGTCAGGGTGCCGGTTTTGTCCAAGATCACCGTGTCGATCTCACGCGCCATCTCCAAGGCCAGGCGATCGCGGATGAGGATGCCGTTGTTAGCCCCCAATGCGGTGGTGATCGCCACCACCAAAGGGATGGCCAACCCAAGGGCATGTGGGCAGGCGATGACCAATACCGTAGCCACCCGTTCCACCACCTGCACATCAAGGCCAATGGCGACCGACCAAGCGACGGCGGTGATCGTTGCCACACCCAACGCGATGTAGAAAAGCCAACCGGCAGCCCTATCGGCCAGGATCTGGGTGCGCGATTTGCTCTGTTGCGCCTGCTCCACGAGGCGCATGATGCCCGCCAATGCGGTTTTGTCGCCGGCAGCCGTCACCCGCACGCGCAAGCTGCCGCTGCCATTGATCGTCCCGGCAATCACCATATCGCCCGGCGCCTTGGCAACCGGGCGAGACTCGCCGGTGATCATCGCCTCGTTGACATCCGATTCTCCCTCCTCCACTCGACCATCAACGGGGAAGCTCGCCCCCGGACGAACGAGGACAAGGTCTCCCTCGCGGAGTTGGCTTGCCTGTACTTCCTCGGTGCTGCCATCCGAACGTATGCGCTCCGCTGTATCGGGCATCAGCTTGGCCAGCTCATCCAGAGCACCCGAGGCTTGGCGCACACTGCGCATCTCCAACCAATGGCCGAGCAACATGATGTCGATCAACGTAACCAGCTCCCAGAAAAAGGGCACACTGGCGGGGAGAAAGAGGGTGGCGAGGCTGTATACAAAGGAGACCGTGATCGCCAGCGAAATCAGGGTCATCATCCCCGGTTGACGATTATGCAGCTCGGGTACGGCCATTCGTAGAAAAGGCAGGCCGCCATAGAAAAAGATGATAATAGCAAAAATCGGCGTAATCCATATACTGCCTGGGAAAGGCTCGAACCTATAACCGAGGAAACGTTGTATGGCCTCACTAAAAACGAGCACGGGGACGGAAAGTAATAGACAAACCCAAAAACGACGCCGGAACAGCGCCTCATGGCCGATATGGCTGACATGAGCGCGATGCTCAACGTGTTTCGCCTCGTGGGCGGCATGGTTCATGGGCTGCCGGCGCTCCTCATAGTCGCCATACGCACCATGCCCGACATGTTCCATGCTGTGCATCTCATGAGGCGCAGGCTCGTGTCCCTGATGGTCGGCATGTCCCTCAGGGCTCTCATGCCCTCCATAGCTGGCGCGGTCTATAGGTCGGTCATATTCTCGATGATCGGCCCTATGCTCCTTATGTTGTTCATCTGTCATAATACGACCCCGAAAATAGTAGCCCTGAGGTGATGGCGGGCGCCGGCGCCGGAGATAGCGCCATGCCCGCCATCTGGACCCCTGGCCTACTCCTCTTCCACTTCGATAACCTCTACCGGGCAGCCATCGGCGGCGGAGGTAACGCAATCCTCAAGATCATCCGGCACTCTGCCTTCAGCCAGATCATCGCCTACCCGATACTGCTCGACGATCGAGCTCAGGCCATCATCGCCCTCCTCAAACACTTCAGGACAGTCAGACCAGCACGCTGCACAGGAGATACACTCCTCACGCTCAATGTGTACGCGAAACGCCATAAGCCCTCCTTAAGAATGAATGTGATATACCTCTTATATCCCCCACGCCGACCAAGTCAAACGAATTTGGCCTGGAGACGTACCCCCAAATTTACCAAAATCGCTCGAATCGATCCTGTTTGGCTTTGCAGATCGGGCACACTCCGGGAGGCCGGTCGCGGGCGCAAAGGTAGCCACACACGCGACAGCGCCATATCGGTACCGCAGGCATTCCCACGGGCCCCTCGCCCGCTTTTCGCGGCCGATATTGTGCCCTCTCGCTCGGCTTCTCAGGGCGCCGTTCGGGAACCGGTTGTAGCTCCTGGGCTCCCGTTAGCACCGCATCCGACACATAAAGCGCGCAGTAACATGCCCCCCAATCCAGCAGGTCGGGATCACGATAATCACAAGGACATATAATGTCCAAATCCTCGAACTCGGAGCCCGAAGCCAGGCGACAAGGACAGGCCATATAGCCATAGCGCCCGATATTCACCAACAAGCCCCGCACCAGATCCTCTGTAAATTCGCGATCGGGGTTCAGGTGATAACCCGAGGCCTCGGCGTCGCGGTTTAGCCGCTCATACAACTCGTCCACCGCCTCTTGGCGAACCTCGTCGGTCATAGGCCCAGAGCCTCCTTGAGCTCCTCCGGCCGATAGCCGACGATGCACTGTTCCTCGTCGATCACTATGGTCGGGAACGACTCGCGTGGGTTCCAGCGGCGGACTAGGGCACGTATCTCATCTCTCTCCGCGCCGCTGAGCAGATCGACGTAGGTGAACTCGAAAGCCACGTCATGATCTTCGAGAAACTGTCTGGTCTTTTTACACCAAACACACGTGGACAGGCCATAAAAACGAATAGTATGCTCTTGTCGAGAACCCGGCACATTGCCTTTGACCTCGGTCATATTTGAATCCTTTGCTACATGAATGGATGCCGTTGTTCCGATCGCTATTGCTCCTTGATGAAGCTTTTCTGTCTCCTCTCTTGGCCCCCTCATCTAGCCCCAAAGACCGATCAACCGTGGGCGTGCAACACATAGGGAAGATCGCCGATCAACTCCGAGGCAGCCGGATGAATGTGCATAGCCCGCGCAAGCCAATCGATCGTGCCGGCATTGGCCATTATCGTCACCACCTCCTGAACCAAAAGGGGAGCGAATGGCCCCACCACATGCAACCCCAAAATATGGCCGTTCTCTTGATTGACAATAATTTTGGCAAAGCCATCCTCTTCCATCATGGCCGAGCCCTTGGCGATATCGGCATAGTTCACGCGGCCGATGGCCACCTTGAATTCGCGACGGGCCTGTTCCTCGGTGAGTCCTACAGAGGCGATCTGTGGAAAGGCAAAAACGGCATGCGGCACCGAGAGAAAATCCATACGCACCTGATGGTCGTTCGTGGCATTATGCCAGGCGATCACCGCCTCGCGGTTGGCCGCATGGCGAAACATTTGCCGGCCAATGATATCGCCAAAAGCCCAGATATTCTCGACATTGGTTCTCAAATAATCGTCGACTTTGATATAGCCATGATCGTTCGTCTCGATCCCCGCTTTTTCCACTTGCAAAATATCGGCATTCGACCGACGGCCTACCGCAAGCATCACCCGCTCGGCCTCTAACACGATCTTGTCTCCACCCGCCTTTTGCGCCTCGACGCGGCAGCCCCCTTCTAACACCTCGAAACGCTCGACGCGCGTGTTGGTGTGAACGGCCATGCGCTCGGACATGCGCTTCTGCAACACCGCCGATACTTCCGGCTCTTCTGTGGGTACCAAGCGATCCAACATCTCTACGAGCGTCACTTTGGCCCCCATGGCTTCGAAAAAATGCGCGTATTCGACGCCGATATAGCTGCCACCGACGACCACGATGCTCTTGGGAAGGGCCTCCAGCTCTAACACGCTCTCGTTGGTCAAATAGTCGATGTCGTCCACCCCCTCGATAGGCGGGATCCAGGGCCGAGCCCCCGCCGCGATAAAAATCTTTTTCCCCGTCACCCGCCGGTCGCCCACTTGCAGAGTATAGGTATCGACGAATCGGCCCTCCGCCTCGTAAAAATCCAGCCCTTCCGCTTGACCGATACCGCGACGTATGCTTGCCCGATCGTGAGAGACCAGGCGACGCATCCTATGCATAATGGCCTGAAAATCGATCTCGGTAATGTCGGCGCGCACGCCCAGTTTGCGTGCTTCGCGAATTTCGGCGATGCGATCCGCCGGAAAGATCAACATCTTGGAAGGTATACAGCCCAGATTCAGGCACGTGCCTCCCAGAGGGCCGCGATCGATCAACGCCACCGACAGGCCCTCCGACAAAGCCTCACTGACGATAATGTTGCCCGAGCCGGAGCCGATCACTACGACATCGTATGTTGCCTCGTCCACCGATCCCCTCCGTTCATTCATAGGCGAATAGTTCAAGGGCGCTTGGCCTTTGGCCCTCATGCCCAATCGGGCCGCAGGTTTTTACGTCCCGATAGGTAACGATCCGCCGCAATAGCCGCTCGTGCTCCTTCCGCCGCCGCGATCACCGCCTGTTTGATATGGTTGCAAAGCACATCGCCCGCCGCAAACACGCCCGGCACCCGCGTCTGCAATGTCTCGTCCACCTCTACACAGCCACTTTCGCTCAGGTTCACCTGGTCCCCCAAAAAGTCGGTAATCGGCCGCCGCCCCTGCAAGAACAGAAACACGCCCTTGACCGAAACGATCTTTTCCTCACCCTCGCGTGGGCGCACCTTAACCCCCGTAACCTCCCCATCGCCCAAGATCTCCACCAAACGCACCTCAGGATGAAGCAGGATGCGTTCCTCTTGGAGCACTTCCTGCACCATGTGTTCCTCGGCCTGCAATTGAGGTGTGGGCGACAGCAAATGCACTTCGCTGGCAAAACGGGCCAAGAAAAGTGCCTCTTCCAGCGCTTCATCGCTGTTCCCTGCCACCGCTACCGGTTCACCACGGAAAAAAGCGCCGTCGCAGGTGGCACAATAAGAGACACCGCGGCCTATGAGCCGTTCCTCGCCTGGGATCGTCGCTGCACGCCCCATACTGCCCGTAGCCACGATCACCGCTCGAGCGAAATGGATGCCCTGGGTGCTTTGGATCTGTTTAGGATCCTCTTCCAGCCAAGTGCCCAACACCCGCGCCTGAACGAATTTGGCCCCAAAACCCTCGGCCTGGCGGCGCATTCGCCGCACCAATTCCGCCCCTTCAATCGTTCCTTCGATACCTGGATAGTTGGCTATTTTAGAGGCCATCCCCAGCGAGCCCGCCGTCACCCCCTTGTCCAACACCAATGTCGATAGGCCGGCGCGCACGGCATAGAGCGCCGCCGTCGAGCCTGCGGGCCCTCCGCCGATGACGATCACATCGTAAACGTCGACCTCCCCGCCGCCGAGTTCATCCGTCGTCATATCTCGTACCCTCTTCCTCGACCCAGGGCATAACGTCGGTGCAGCTCCCCTTTGTGAAACTGCACCGACGTTGTGCCGCGCTTATCGCTTGATCAGCGCACGTCGATCGCTTTTTCGCTCTCCCACAAGCCGTGAATGTTGCAAGAGGAGAGCGCATAGAGCGTTCCCTTTTTATCTATCTTGACCTG
>JACIWY010000162.1 GCA_014360745.1 Chloroflexota bacterium | reverse complement strand
TTATTGCGACGATGTCGAGTTCTCGCCCATGGACGCGGGCCGCTCCGATCCCCAGTTCCTCTATGAAGTGCTGGCCACGGCTATCGAAGCCGGCGCCACCACGCTCAACATCCCCGATACGGTGGGCTATACCATGCCCAGCGAGTTCGGGGCCCTGATCGAGGGCATTCGCCAGAACGTGCCGGGCATAGAGAAGGTCATCATCTCGGTGCATTGTCACAACGACCTGGGGCTGGCCGTGGCCAATAGCCTGGCCGGCGTCAAGGCCGGGGCGCGGCAGGTCGAATGCACCATAAACGGTTTGGGCGAGCGTGCCGGCAACGCCGCGTTGGAAGAAATTGTCATGGCGCTCTACACCCGGCGCAATTATTTCGGGCTGACGACCAACATCCGTACCGA
Organism: Chloroflexota bacterium; assembly: GCA_014360745.1. Taxonomy (GTDB): domain Bacteria; phylum Chloroflexota; class Anaerolineae; order UBA1429; family UBA1429; genus JACIWY01. The sequence goes on along the minus strand of JACIWY010000162.1, from coordinate 7,419 downwards.
AGAGCTGTACCCCACCAGCCGCATGGTCTCTAACTATACCGGCTTGGCGGTACAGGCTAACAAGGCCATCGTCGGGGCCAACGCCTTTGCACACGAGTCGGGCATTCACCAGGACGGCGTGCTCAAGTATAGCCAGACCTACGAAATCATGGACGCCAAAACGGTGGGGCTCAAGGAGAGCACCTTGGTGTTGGGCAAGCTCTCCGGGCGACACGCCTTCCGTGACAAATTAGAGCAGATGGGGTATCATTTGGACGAAGAGCAGCTTAACAGGGCCTTCGCCCGCTTTAAGCAGCTCGCCGACCGCAAGAAGGTGGTCACCGAGCGCGACATCGAGGCCGTGATCGCAGACGAGGTCTTTCAGCCGGAAGAGGTCTACCGGCTGGAGCATGTCCAGGTATCTTGCGGCGATCACTCGCTGCCTACGGCGACGGTGGCCCTCGTGGGGCCCAATGGCGAAAGGATCGTTGATGCAGCCCATGGCACCGGCCCGGTGGACGCGGTGTACAAGGCGATCAATCGCATCGTCCAAGTGCCCAATGAGTTGATCGAGTTCTCGGTGAACGCCGTGACCGAGGGCATCGACGCCGTGGGCGAGGTGACGATCCGCATTGAGGCCATCCTTGATAAGGAGAACGGCTTGCCGCTGAACCCGCAGACGGGCCAACGGACCCACGTGTTCAGCGGCCATGGGGCCAGCACCGATATTATCGTGGCCAGCGCCCGGGCCTATATGAGCGCGCTGAACAAGCTGTTGTCCGTGCTCGGCCCGGAAGCGATCCCGGCGCGCAGCACGACGGCTAAATAAAGCAGTTCGCCCCGCCGGCAGGCCGACAGGGATCGATAGGGCAAACTGTCGGCCTGAGATGTTGTTTTGCCCGCCATCGGAGGCGACAACCAAGACAAGGAAGGAGATTCTTTTGAGCATCCCGCAAACCATGTCCCAGAAGATCTTGGCCGCCCATTGCGGCCGTGAGCAGGCCGAGGTGGGTGAGCTCATCGATGTCAACGTCGACATGGTGTTGGCTAACGATATCACCGCCCCCCTGGCCATCCGCGAGTTTGAAAAGTTGGGCGTCGATAAGGTCTTTGATCCTCAGCGCATCACGTTGGTGCCGGATCATTTTGCCCCCAATAAAGACATCAAATCGGCAGAGCAGTGCAAATACATGCGCGAGTTTGCCAAGGCGTATCATGTGGCCAATTACTTTGAGGTGGGCCGCATGGGCATCGAGCATGCCCTGTTGCCGGAGCAGGGGTTGGTGTTGCCGGGCGACGTCGTCGTGGGCGCCGACTCGCACACCTGCACCTATGGCGCGGTGGGCGCTTTTGCCACCGGCATGGGCTCTACCGATATTGCCGTGGCCATGGCCACGGGGCGCATCTGGATGCGCGTGCCCGAGACGATGCGCTTCGTCTATTCCGGCGAGCTCCGGCCCTGGGTCGGCGGCAAAGACTTGATCCTCCATACCATCGGCTTGATCGGCGTGGACGGGGCGCGCTACTGCGCCATGGAGTTCACCGGCCCGACGGTGAGCGCCCTCTCGATGGCCGGGCGCTTTACCATGGCCAACATGGCCATCGAGGCCGGCGCCAAGGCTGGCATCTTTCCGTTCGACGACAAGACGGAGGCTTATGTGCGGCCTCGGGCCACACGGCCCTACACGGTGTACGCCTCGGATCCGGATGCCGAATACGCCCAGACCTTCGAGATCGACGTGAGCGATCTCGATCTCCAGGTGGCCTTCCCGCATCTGCCCAGCAACACCCGGCCCATTAACCAGGTGGGCGAGATCAAGATCGACCAGGTGGTCATCGGTTCCTGCACCAATGGCCGTTGGGAAGACCTGGTGGTGGCCACCGAGATCTTGCGTGGCCGCCAGGTGCATCCCGATGTGCGTTGCATCGTCATCCCCGGCACGCAAGAGATTTATTTGCGCGCCGTCCGCGAGGGACTGGTCGAGGCGTTGGTGGAGGCAGGCGCCGTGGTGAGCACCCCTACCTGCGGGCCATGTTTGGGCGGCTACATGGGCGTGCTGGCGGCCGGGGAGCGTTGCGTCTCGACCACGAACCGCAACTTTGTCGGGCGCATGGGGCACGTAGAGAGCGAGGTCTACCTGGCCGGCCCGGCGGTGGCCGCGGCTAGCGCCGTATTGGGCATCATCGCCGGCCCGCAGCAGTTGGGCCTGTGACAAGAGGAGCGGATGTGTGACGGCCCCCCAAAAGGGGCACCAAATGGGCAATAGGAAGAAAGTCTATGCCACCGGTTGACGTCAAGGCCAATGCCTGGTTTCAATGCGTGCGCGGCTGCGAGGGGCGCTATTCCGTCTTTGACGTGATCTATCACTGTCCTACTTGTGGGGGGCTGTTGGAGGTCCGTCATGACATCGAGGCGCTGAAGCAGGTCTCTCCCGAAGAGTGGAAACGGGTATTGGATCGTCGCGTGCGCACCAATGAATGGCCCTACGGCAGCGGGGTATGGGGCAAAAAAGAGTGGGTGTTGCCCAACCTGCGCAATGAGAATATCGTCTCCATGTACGAGGGACACACTAACCTCTTTTGGGCCCAACGACTGGGACAACAGATCGGCGTGGAAGATCTGTGGGTCAAGCTGTGTGGCAACAGCCACACCGGCTCTTTCAAAGACCTGGGCATGACTGTGTTGGTCAGCGTGGTCAAACAGATGATGGCCGACGGCTCGACCGTGCGCGCCGCCGCCTGTGCCTCCACTGGCGATACTTCGGCGGCCCTGGCGGCTTATTGCGCGGCAGCCGGCATCCAGGCCATCGTTTTCTTGCCGCGAGACAAGGTCTCGGCGGCACAGTTGATTCAACCCATCGCCAACGGGGCTATGGTGCTTTCCCTAGACACCGATTTCGACGGTTGCATGGCCATCGTCAAAGAGATCACTCAAGACAAGAGCATCTATCTGGCCAATTCGATGAACTCGCTGCGCATCGAGGGACAAAAAACGGTGGGCATCGAAATCGTGCAGCAGTTCGATTGGGAAGTGCCCGATTGGATCATCATCCCTGTGGGCAACTTGGGCAACATCTCGGCCTTGGGCAAAGGGTTGTTATTGATGAAGGAGCTGGGGCTCATCGATCGATTGCCGCGGTTGGTGGCTGCGCAATCCGCCCAAGCCAATCCCTTCTACTTGAGTTATCTGTCCGGCTTTCGCAGCCTGGTGCCCATCAAGGCCAAAAAGACGTTGGCCAGCGCCATCCAGATCGGCAATCCTGTAAGTTATGAAAAGGCCGTCAAGGTCTTACAAGCGTTTGACGGCATCGTCGACCAGGCTTCGGAAGATGAGCTAGCCAATGCGGCCGCCTTGGCCGATCTCACCGGCATGTACGCCTGCCCGCATACGGGGGTGGCCCTCGCCGTGCTCTTTAAGCTTGTGAGGCGGGGGGTCATTCGTTCCCACGAGCGGGTGATCGTCATTTCGACGGCCCACGGGCTCAAATTCACCAACTTCAAAATCGGCTACCACGAAGGCACCCTGGAAGGGGTCAAGGCGCTACATCGCAATCCCCCCATCGAGCTGCCGCCCGACGTGCATGTGGTGCGCGATGTCATCTTGCGTCGCTTGGAGGAACGAGAAGCCGCTTCGGCCCGCGTCGGCTAGCTGAAAAAATGCTCCCGAGGCGGGCGGCGGTCCTCGTCGACGGGATACTTGCGTTTGTTCGAGCGCGCAGCTCGGCCACGCCCGACGGCCCAAGATATGCAAAAGGAGAGATTTCGTGACCATTCGAGGCCAAGTCTGGAAATATGGCGACAATGTCGACACCGACGCCATCATCCCTGCCCGCTATCTGAATATTAGCGATGACGCCGGGCTGGCGGCGCATTGTATGGAGGATCTGGACCCTTCTTTTGTCCAAAAAGTCAAGCCGGGGGACATTATCGTGGCCGGCAAGAATTTTGGCTGCGGTTCCTCGCGCGAACATGCGCCGGTGGCCATCAAGGCGTCTGGAATTCGTTGCGTGATCGCCGAGACCTTTGCGCGCATCTTTTATCGCAACGCCATCAACATCGGCTTGCCCATCCTCGAATGCGCCGACGCGGCGCGAGAGACGAAGCATGGCCAAACGTTAGAGATCGACCTCTCACAAGGGCTCATCCGCAATCTGGACACGGGCAAGGAATATCGGGCCACCCCTTACCCGCCTTTTATGTTGGCGATCATCGAAGCGGGCGGATTAATCGAGTACACGCGCCGCCAGCTTCACGCAGAGGCCCAGAGGTAAAACATGGGTAAGGGGCTAAAGGTGGCTTTTCAGGGGGAACGAGGCGCCTACAGCGAGCAAGCTGCGCTCGATCTCTTTGGCCCGGCGATCGAGCTGATGCCTTGTGCCACCTTCGATGAGGTATTCGCCTGTGTCGAGGAAGGGCGCTGCGATCGAGGCGTGATCCCCGTCGAGAACTCGCTGGCCGGCAGCATTCACCGCAATTATGATTTGTTGCTTCAGCACGATCTCTATATCGTCGCCGAACACAACCTGCGCATCTCTCATTGTCTGATCGCCCACCCGGGGGTAACGCTGGCGGATATACGGCGGGTCTATTCCCATCCCGCGGCCTTGGCCCAGTGCGAGGAATCCTTGCGTCAACTCGGGCCAGGCATCGAGGTGGTGGCCGCCCTAGACACGGCCGGCAGCGTCAAATTGATCAAGGAACAAGGGCTGCTCGATGCTGCGGCTATCGCCAGCGAGCGGGCGGCCGAGATTTACGGCATGGCTATCCTCAAACGCGAGATGGAGGATGAAACGGCCAATTATACCCGTTTCATCGCCTTGAGCCGCGAGTCGGTGACGCCCGAAGGAGAGGCCAAGACCTCGCTGGCCTTCGCCGGCCAGAACGAGCCAGGACTGCTCTTTCGCTGCTTGAGCGCTTTTGCCTTGCGCAATATCGACTTGACCAAGATCGAGTCACGCCCTCTACGCGGCGTGCCTTGGGAGTATGTTTTTTATCTCGATTTCGCCGGCAGCATGTCCGAGGAACGCTGCCGACGGGCCATCGAGCACCTGAAAGAGATGGCCACCTTTGTGCGCGTGTTCGGTTCTTACCCCCGAGCCAAGGCGGCTTGGGTCGAGGGATAGGGGTTTTGGGGGATATAGACCCTAAATTACAAAGCACAGTTGATCACTCAAAATATTGAAGGAGCATAGAGCATGCAAGCCAAAATCGCGGTACTGCCCGGCGACGGCATCGGTGCGGATGTGATTGCCGAGGCGCTCAAGGTGTTGCGGGCCGTCGCCCAGGTGTGGGGCCACGATTTTCTCTTTGAGGAGGCGCTCATCGGCGGCATCGCCATCGACCAAACGGGCGATCCCCTTCCGCAGGAGACGCTCGATCTGTGCCGAGCCTCCGACGCCGTGCTGCTGGGGGCGGTAGGCGGGCCCAAATGGGATGACCCCAAAGCCAAGGTGCGGCCTGAGCAGGGATTGTTGGGCCTGCGCAAAGGGCTGGGGCTCTTTGCCAATCTGCGGCCGGTCAAGTTGATCCCCGCGTTGCTCAATACCTCCAATATCAAACCGGAGGCTCTGCGAGGCACCGATCTGCTGGTGGTGCGCGAGCTCACCGGAGGCATCTATTTTGGCGAGCGTGGCCGCAGAGACGGCGGCAAGACCGCCTACGACACCATGATCTACACGGAAGCCGAGGTCGAGCGGGTGGTGCGCCTGGCCTTCGAGTTGGCCCGCAAGCGCCGCAAGCAGGTCACCTCGGTGGACAAAGCGAACGTGCTCGAATCTTCGCGCTTGTGGCGCGAAACGGCGACGCGGGTAGCCCAAGACTACCCCGATGTCGAGTTCAACGTCCTATTGGTAGACGCCTGCGCGATGTATCTCATCCGCCGCCCCACCAGCTTTGACGTGTTGGTGATGGGCAACATGTTCGGCGATATCCTGACCGACGAGGCTTCGATGCTGGCCGGTTCGATGGGCATGCTCCCCTCCGCCTCCCTGGCAGAGGGCACTTTTGGCATGTATGAGCCGATCCACGGCTCGGCGCCTAGCCACGCCGGCAAGGATGACGCCAACCCTATCGCCACCATTTTGAGCGCCGCCATGTTGCTGCACTATTCCCTTGGGCTGGAGGAAGAGGCGCGGGCTATCGAGGCGGCGGTCGAGCAGGTATTGAGCCAAGGGCTGCGCACGTATGATATTGCCGAACCCGGGTCGCAGGTGATCGGCACCCGCGCCATGGGGGATGCTATCGTTCAGGCCCTCGTTGCCGGGCGATGACGCACGCGCCGGTGAGTGCTCTCGCTCGCGGAATCCGGGCCGAAGCTCCGCGTTTTGACGATCGAGACGGGATCAGGTTGTTCAGAAAAGGAGGAGCATCACCATGCCAATGAACAAATCCGAGTTTATCTGGTTTGATGGCGAGTTTGTGCCCTGGGACGAAGCCAAGGTACACGTCCTTTCGCACGCGTTACATTACGGCTCCAGCGTATTCGAGGGCATCCGCTGCTATGCGACGGAAAGCGGCCCGGCCGTCTTTTGCTTGCCCCAGCACATTAGGCGCATGTATAACTCGTGCAAGATCTATCGCATCGATGTGCCCTATACACCAGATCAGATCTCGCAAGCGATCTTGGACACAATTCGCAAGAACGGCCTGCGTTCTTGCTACATTCGGCCGCTCATCTTTCGCGGGTATGAGCAACTCGGCGTAGAACCGCGCACCTGCCCAGTCAACGTCGTCATCGCCGTTTGGGAATGGGGCGCTTATCTCGGCCCCGAGGCGTTGGAACGGGGCGTGGATGTGGGCGTTTCGTCGTGGCGGCGAATGGCCCCCGATACCACGCCAGCCATGGCCAAAGTGGGCGGCCATTATACCAACTCACAGTTGATCCGCATGGAGGCGGCCGAACACGGTTACGCCGAGGGGATCGCCTTGGACATCGCCGGCTATGTCAGCGAGGGCAGCGGCGAAAACATCTTTGTCGTGTTGGATGGCGTTCTATACACACCGCCGGTTTCGGCATCGGTGTTGCCGGGCATCACGCGCAACTGCGTCATCACCCTGGCGCGAGACCTGGGCTACGAGGTGCGCCAACAGCTCATCCCCCGCGAATTGCTCTATGTGGCCGACGAGTTATTCTTTACCGGCACCGCCGCCGAGGTGACGCCGATCCGTTCGGTGGATCATATCGTCATCGGCCCCGGCCGTCGTGGCCCTATCACTACCAAGTTGCAGAACGAATTTTTCAAGATCGTCTCGGGCAAGGTGCAAGATCGCTATCGTTGGTTGACACCTGTGCAGCCCGACTGAAGGCCCCGCCGGGAGATATGTCTGGGAACAAAGGGCGTCTTTCCTCTTTTTGGTCTCGTTCGACGCCGGCGCAGAGCGCCGGCGTTGTCACATCGGTGCCCTTTGGAAAGGCGCTTCGAAAAACGTTTTTACGCCCTT
>JACIWY010000161.1 GCA_014360745.1 Chloroflexota bacterium | reverse complement strand
CTCATCTGGCTCTCGCGGACGGGCATGCCGACGATGTATGGATTCTCGGTGATAGGCGTATAAGCCTTGGGTGCCGGATAGAACTCGATGCGACAGCTAAAGCGGTCGTTTACCCGCTGACGATCATCGTCATCGTAACGGGCCACCAAAAGCAACTCGGCCATTTGAACGCCGCCCGGGATAATCGGCACTTCGACCTGTCGCTCCTCGCCGATGCCTAACGGATCCAGGTTCTGTTCCTCGCGAATGATGCGCAGCCCACCCCCTTGCACATCCATAGAACGCAGGCTCACGGACAAGTTGCGTGCTGCGCTATCTCCTTCATTAAACAAGCTAAAGACCGCGGTGGTGCGCTGTCTTGCATCGCGTATAGGCAGGCGTGGAGTAAGCAGCCGGATCAAAAGCGAGGCCCGCCCGCGAAGCTGCTTGGTAGTCTCGATCATGAGCTCATGCCAACGAGCAATCGCCGGCTCCAGGATCGCTTGTTCGAAAGGCAGCGCCATGGTGAGGCTTAGCTCGCGCATCTCCTCCAAGCGGTCGATGGCGCTCAACAGGGCATCGCGTTGGCTATCCCGACGGGTGATCTTGTGATAAAGGTTGATATCCTCGACGACATCGCGCAAACCCCATAGGATCTCGCGTATGTGGGGCCGCAACCACACATCGATCTCGGGCAGCCATTCGAACGCCGGGCCGAATTCACTGAGCTCGCGCAAATTATCGGGGTCAGCAACTGCATCGACGGTTGCCAACGACTGATGCAATTCGCGGCCATGCTGCCACCAGTCCATCTGGGCGGTCAAGGCCAAAATGCGTTCCTTATCGGCCCCGCCCATGCGCAACAGGGCATAAATGCGCGCCAGGCCCAACGGCGTCGGATCTTCGGGTCGCCCTCGCTGGCCAATTCGCTCCAGGATGTCCCAGACCGCCGCCCGACGTTCGAGATCGGTCGTGGTGTGCAACGCCTCGATCAGCGCATCCACGGCGCTCTCGCCGAATTCGGCCAGGGCATTGTGCGCCGCCTCTCGCAGCGAAGGATCGTCGAGGATCTCTAACAACGGATTGACGGCGCGCGCATCTCCGATGGCGCTCAGGCTGTTGATCGCCTCGCGCCGCAAAGATTGGCCGTTCTCTTCATTGCGCAGGATGTCGATCAACGCCGGCGTCGCCTCGGCATATTCGATCTGGCCCAAATAGCGGACGGCATGTAACCGCACGCCCGGATCGGGGTCCTCCAAGGCGCGGATGAGCGTTGTGCCCACATCGGCCTCGCGGATGTGGGCCAAGATCTCTAGCGCCCGCCGGCGCACTTCGAAGCGGCTATCGTGCAACATGGCATGGGTTAGGGGCTCGATGGCCGGCGTTCCAATGTCGCCCAAGGCATGGACGGCAGCCCGGCGCACTTCGGGGGCCGAGGCGGCGATAGCCTCTAACAGAGGCCCCACGGCCGGTTTGCCGATCTTGACCAGAGCCCGGATCAGGCCGGCACCGGTGGTAAGGTCTCTCCCCTCCAAGGCCTTGATCAACGGCCCAACGGCAGGAGCCCCGATACAGGCCACAGCATCGATATATCCCCCCGCTTGGTCGAGGGGCTCGCTCAAGATGGCCTCCACCAGGACGGGCAGAGCGCGATCGTCGCCCAAAAGGCCCAACGTTCTCGCCACACGACCGCGCTGGCCGGGATGTAACCTGCGGTTACCTAGCGCTGCAATAAGCTGCTCTGTGGCCCTGGGGCCGATTTGGGCCAGAGCCCTTTCGGCCTCGGCCACCGTCTCTGCATCCTCGCGCTCGATGTCCAAAGCGCTGATCAGGTCAGAGACCACCGCTTCGACAAGCTCCGGTGCTTGGGCCTGGCGGACCAGCGCCTCCGCCGCTGCCTTGCGGACCCCAGGGTAGGGGCTGCGCAGCGCGCGCGGCAAGACGTGCACCACCTGCGGAGAGGGAATGTGCCCTAACGCCCAGATCGCCTGTTGCCGGACGAGTGGCTCCTCATCAGAGATAGCCGCGCCCAAAGAGGGCACGGCCCAAGAGGCCCTCAACCGCCCCATGACCAGCGCCGCCCGACGACGCACCTCGGCATCGCCCGGATCGCGGACCAGCATGGTGAAATGATCGCGGATACGCCGTCGGGCCATACCGGCGACGGCTGCGGCGGCGGCCGGCCATAACGTCGAATCTTCCTGTTCCAGCAACTCGAACACATGTTGCGCTACCCGTTCCTGGAGCGCGGGATCTGCCCCCTCCACCTCGGCGATACAAGCGGCCAACAAAAGCCATTTGTCAGGTTCGCGCCGGCTTGAAGAGTCGACCACTTGCAAAAAAGGCCCCGGCTCGTTTAACAAGCCCGCCACCAGCACGATGGTATCTCGCCAACGCGTATCGTCCATCACCCCGGCCAAGGAATGGCTTTGCTGGCTTTGCACCAACCAACGGGCCGCCAGGTAGCTGCGCAAGAGGTCGTCCACAAAGGCGAACCCCTCTTCGTGGGGTTGAAGGATACCCACTTCATCGACCAGTGCGCCGATCATATCATCGATCTCGACGCGATCGGCCCTCATCCCTCTGGGGAGGCTGTCGCGATAGCAGGCGCCCCATTCCTCCGACGAAAGGGCATCGCGGCCACGACGTTGCATCTCATAGGCTGCAAGAGAGAGGAAACGTTCCCAATGCTCCGCCAGAGCGGCGGCGTTTCTGCCCAAACGAGAAGGCCATTCGCCGCCCAAAACGGCCAGGCACCCATCGAGAAGCTGAGGCAGACGCGGCCCTTGGAGCGCACGGGTGCGCAAGAGACGGCACATAGCGGCCAGCATGAGGGGCATGGCCATCATATGGCTCAGGCTGGGGCTTCGTTCGCGAGCGGCCAGCAGGCCGCGAGTCACCGAGGAATGCTCACCTAGATTAAAATAGATGTAGGGCTCTATGGCCTCCTCTTCGAGCCCCTCGAGCCGGTAATGGGCAAACCCTTCGAGGCCGCTCAATCCAACGCCGGATCGCGCCACGGCGATACAACCGGTTCGTGGATAAGTATTGAGCAGATCGAGAAGCTGCGCTTGTCTTTGCGGATCGCGCCACGTCTCTAGATGATCCACCAGCAGGATCACCTCGCCCGATTCCAAACGGTGGACGATGTACTCGCGAGGAATGGGAAAGCCGAAACGCGCCAGGCTGGCCGAAATAGCGTCGAAAAAGGAGGTTTGCTCTGCGTTACGGAGATCCACAAGGATAGGCCGCAACGTTTTGACGCTTGTTTTAAAAAGCTTGAACGTCAACCATTGGTTAAAGCTCTCGTCCGGCTGGGCTAGCAGCCTCCAGCATAAGGTACGAAGCACGGTGCTCTTGCCCGACCCCACCAGCCCTGTGATAAGGATGCGCGCGGATTGGGCGAGGGCATCCCAAGGGCGAAGAGTCGCTCCCCATTCATCGCGCAGGCGAAGGGGGGCCAGGCCCGCTTCCAACGTGGCAGAAGGGAGCCCATCGAGCACAGGTAGATCGTAGGTGTCCAGCGCCAGGAGTTGGGCGTAACGATCGTAATAGCGCTCGGGCATATAGGGCGCTACCAGAGGATCAACGCGGGATTTCACCTGTTGTATGACACCGCCAAGCAGTCCCTTGCGAGGTGAACGATCGTCAGCAGCCCTAACCATCGGGATACTCCTTGATAAAAGGGGAAACTCCAAGTTTATTATAGCATCTACACACGCGCTTGGCAATGCCTCATGTCAACTTTTTGTCAGAAAAAAATCAAATTTGCAGCATAGCCATGTCCAGCATAACTCTCCGAAATGTAGTTAAATAGAGCCAGGCCTGTGCGCCCTGACGAGGGTTTTGCCTCGGATCAACGCTCCGTCGTACATGATGACGAAGGAAAAAGCTCAAGTTGTTGACAAGCTCGCCCAGATACCTTATGATGAGTGGAGGAAGACAAATCGATCATGACGCAAAGGCCCCAAAGAAACGGCGGAAAGAGCGATGACGAAAGTTCTTGTGGCCAGCAAAGAGCCGTCGGTTTTTGACCTTTTGAGCAGCACCGCCCCGAATGTCGAGCTTATCGCCGCTTTGGATACCGGGCGGATCTATTCTTCCATCCCGATGATCGAGCTGGCCATTATCGATTATCGCGATTTGGTTCCACACCCTTTTTCCGTAGAGTGCATCCGCCGTCTTTTGGCTAAGACGCCTATCAAGCAATGCAGCGCCCAGGAATTCCTGGCCTCGCCGGAAGAATACCTCCGCATCCGAGGCTCTAACTGGCGCCCCTTTGAGCTGTTGGCCCAACGCACCATCGCGTTGACCTCTTATTCCGGGGGCACGGGCAAGACTTCGTTGGCGTTGGATACCGCTTTGCATTTCGCCGCCAAGACGGAATCGCGCCTGCCGTTGCCGGTGGCCGTCTTTGAGCTGACATACGGCAGCTCAGCCTTGAACGCCCTCATCCGGGTGGAAGCGCCCACCATCGACAAACTGATGAGACAGCCGGAATTGGAGCCGGGCACCTTTCACGGGGTGACCCTTTATCCCATGAATTACGCGGACATCCGCCCTATACCGATTGAGCACCTCAAACGGTATCTGGAAGAGCAGATGTCCCATCATGTGCTCAATATTATCGATGCGGTCTGGCCTTGGCCTCATGGGCTGGCCTCTCTTATCGGCGAAGAGGTGGATTTGTGGATCGTGCTTACTACCCCACGCATAGACGCTGTGGATAATGCGCGCAAGCTACAACGTCTCCTCTCCGCCGAGCATGGCGCCGAGAAGGTCGCCATAGCCGTCAACCAGATGGGCGGCCTCGGTGCTTCGCTGGCGCTCATGGGATTTGAGCGGGATATCGAAATCCCACGCATCCAACAGGCAGAGGTCTTCTTTGGCGGGCGCATCGGCAAAGAGATCCTCGGCCACGTTTACAACTCATTGTGGGCAGAGTACGAGCGCGCCGGGAGGCGGCGCTGGCGCCTCTTTCGCCGCCGCAAGGCATGATGCATTACGAGGCCGAACGCCTCTCACGCAGGGGAGGAAGGGATGGTCGTTGCCCAGCCGATCCGGGTGCTTGTGGCTACACAGACTGAACAGGTCTATGAAATCCTCGAAAGTCGTAGCGACGTCCGGTATGACATCGCCCTGTATACCGGCACAATCCGAGATCTGCTTCCCGAAGCGCAGTTAATTATCATCGACTATGACGACATCGTCGAGTATCCCCTGTCGGAAGTCGAGCTTCGGGAGCAGATTTTCAGTGCCCAAGTCCGCGAATGTCGTAGCGAGGATTTTATCGCCGATCCTGACAGCTTTCTTTCGGGAATGGTCATCAACCGACCCGGCGCGATGATCAGCTTGCCGGATCGCTACTGCCTGGCGTTTGTCTCCTATTCGGGGGGCATCGGGCGGACGACCTTGGCCCTGGACACGGCTTATTATTATGCCGAGGCCGTCAATAAATTTCTCAAGAATCGCCGGGTCAGACGTGAGGGCGTCAAACTACCCGGTTCGTCGGCCATGGTCGTGGAGTTGAGCTACGGAGTTTCTTCGCTGGTGTCCCTCACCGGTATAGAGATGCCCTCGCTGATGAACCTGGCCACCGATCCCGAGTCACAGTTGCAGGTCCATCGAGGCGTGTCGCTTGTGCCTATGGACTATGACAACGTGCGTATGTTAGCCGTCGATCTGTTGGAACGCTACTTCCGACGACAAATCGAGCAACACGCTCTCACCGTTGTCGATGCCATCTGGCCCCATGGGCTTGCGGAGGCCCTTTCTCCGTTTGTAGACCTATGGGTGGTGGTGGCCTCGGAGCGGCCCGATACGGTGGCGAATGCCTGCAAATTGCGTGAGGAGTTGGCCGCCGCATATGGTGAAGATCGGGTCTGGTTGCTGCAAAACCAGACCAGCGCCAAATCAGAGGGTAATCAACAAATACCCTGGAATATTCGCGTCCCCCGCGTTACCAGAGCCGACGAATTGCGCGGTGAACTGGGCCGTACCATCCTTTCCAGCGTGTTCGCCCCCTTGTGGACCGATATCTATGACACCTCAGGTAAGGCCGGTGCATCTAAATTCAAATAATTTGGCAGCCAGCGCCCGCTCGGAGGAAGCATGACGACTAGAAGAATTATCTTGTTGGCCATAGCCGGCGTGTTGCTGATATACGTCCTCTTTTTGTTGCCCAGAAACGCGCCGCCTCCCAAAGAGGTGGAAAAGATCGCCGTTCTGGCGGCCAGCAGGGATATTCCGCCCTACACATTGCTCACCGAAAGCGACGTACATCGCCGACTGGTGCCCCCTGCCGAAGCCGCGGACAGCTTCGGCGATCCCTCCGAGATCCAGGGCATGATGACCACGCAAGAGATCCGCTACGGAAACATTGTGCGGCGCTCCGGCGTGTTGAAACGCGATCCTTCCTGGGTGGAAGGGGAGACGCTTATCTTTAGCTTCTATGTCTCTACGTCGCGCATCGTCGGTGGGCAACTGCGCCCCGGACATCACGTTGACCTTCTGGTGACGCGGCCCGAGCAACGCGACAGGCCCTCTGAGGCGTTGTGGCTGGCCAATAACCTATGGGTGGTCGGCGTTTATCAGGCCTCCGGCGACCAGGTCCCTCGCCCCACGGTCAGCGTCGGCGAGGAGGAGCGGGCAGCTCCGGCGCAACAGGGAGGCGCGTTCGGTTTTGCTCAGGGCAGCGCGGCGCTGAATGCCCGTCAGGGGCCTGCCAACCTGGTGGTGGTGGCGGCACATCGCGACACGGGCCGCCTGATCGCCGATTATTTGGGCGCGCAGCTCTACGAGCCTTGGGTCTATGTGCGGCCCGGCCCGATGTCGGAGGTGCCGCCGGACCCTTTTGGCCGCATTGACGGCCTCGTCTTTGACGATCTCAACGCGGATCAGGTCCGCCAGAGCAATGAGAGCGGCTTGGGCGAGGTGACCATCACTCTTTACGGGGAGGATGGCAGCGTCAAAAAGGCGGTCAAGACGGCGAGCGACGGGACCTTTGCCTTCGATAAGGTGGAGCCCGGCATTTACAAAGTCGTAGAGACAGATCCGCCGGGATATGAATCGGTGTCTCTCAACGAGGTTCAGTTAAAGCTGGTGGCCTGGCAGAACCGGCACGTGCGCTTTAGCGACACGGCCATTCGCCCTACCGAGACGCCGCGCCCGACCGCCACGCCGGTTATTACATCAAGCGTTCCTGGCGCTCGGCCCACCGTGGGCGCACCACAAGCCACGCCCGGGGCAGGGACATCGCAAGGTGTGACAACCTCTGCGACAAGCACCCCTGTTGCCGGAGCTTGCTCCATCCGCGTGTACATGAGCACACAGCAGGATGGCGCCGAGCTTGCAGAGCATACAGCTCAGTGCAAAAAGGTTCTTTGGGCAGTGGTCGAGTTCAGCGATTGCGGGCAGATAGAATACTCGGTACATATCACCTCTCCGGGCGCCAGTGAAGCGCAACGGGTGGGATCTGGAACATGGGTGGGTGGAAGCGGCAAGCGTTCCATCGAGGTCAAGGCGCCGGCTTCCAGCCCTGATGGTTTCTTTCCCGCCGGTCGATATACCACATTCATCAAAATCGACGGTGGGGGCGATATAGTGCCTTACTCTTGGGATGTGCCCAATGTCTCTTGTACTGGTGCCGAGTTCCCCGTCACCGGTTTTGGTTTCGGGCGTCCTAATGATCAGCCTCGATCATGGGGCCCTGCCCTTCTTTCAACTCCTACTTCCCATCCTGAGGGGGAAGGGCAAGCGGGAGAGTTGGCGGCCGAGACCCCCAGCGCGCTTTTTGGCTTTTCGTGGGGGCGATAGTGGTTCGGGAGGATCGGAACGTGGAAG
>JACIWY010000160.1 GCA_014360745.1 Chloroflexota bacterium | reverse complement strand
GGCTAATTGGGATTACAAGGGTGGTTTTGGTATCATCACGCCGGAGGGCCAGGATACGGGGATCGCCGCCGTGTTGTTGGCATAGGCGTTTTATGGGCCATGCCCCCTTGGCGATATAGTGGATCCTCGCCGGATGAAGGGCGCTACCGGAATAAGCAAGAAAAGTTGGAGGGTCAGCGATGCAGTATCGCAAATTCGGTCGTCTGGGCTACGAGGTCTCGGCCTTGGGCTTTGGTTGCATGCGCCTGCCCTGCGAGGCCGATGGCACGATCCGCGAGGAGGAGGCCAGGGCGATGGTGCGCTGGGCCATCGATCACGGCGTCAACTATATTGACACGGGCTATCCCTACCACGGCGGGCGCAGCGAGCCCTTCGTGGGCCGTACTCTGCGCGACGGCTACCGGGAACGGGTGCATTTGGCGACCAAGATGCGCATCCACCGCATCCAGGCCCGCGACGATTTCGATCGCCTGCTCGAGGAGCAGCTCGAACGGCTGCAAACCGATTATCTCGACGTCTACCTGCTCCACGGGCTGCGGCGGTGGCGCTGGCCGAAGGTTCGTGACCTGGGCGTGCGCGAGTGGGCCGACAGACAGCTCGCCGATGGGCGTATCGGCGCGATCGGCTTCTCCTTTCATGACAGCTTTGACATGTTCAAAGAGATCATCGACGCTTATGATAACTGGTCGGTCTGTCAGGTGCAGTACAACTATCTCAACGAGCGCTATCAGGCCGGGACGCGGGGCCTGCGCTATGCGGCGTACAAGGGCCTGGCGGTGGTGATCATGGAGCCGCTGCTCGGCGGACGGTTGGCCCAGCCGCCGGCGGACATCGCAGCCATGTGGGCAGGCGCCGAGGTCCGGCGCTCGCCGGTGGAATGGGCGTTGCAGTGGCTGTGGGACCAACCCGAGATCTCGGTGGTGCTCAGCGGCATGAGCACCATGGAACAGGTGCAAGAGAACGTGGCCAGCGCAGGGCGCTCCGGCATAGCTACGTTGACCGGCGCCGAAATAGGGCTGGTCGAGGCGGTGCGCGACGCCTATCGGCGGCGCATGGCCGTGAGTTGCACGGGCTGTGGCTACTGCATGCCCTGTCCTGAGGGGGTGGATATCCCGCGCACCTTTACCGCACTGAACAACGGCGTGCTGTTCGGGAATTTAGAGGCGGCGCGACGGAGCTACACCAGCTTGATGGAGGATGAGCCACAGACGGTATTGGCCAACCATTGCGTGCAGTGCGGCATCTGCGAGCCGCGATGCCCGCAATCGTTGCCGATAGGCGAGTGGATGCCCTACAGCCACAAAGTGTTGGCCGAGGGACGGGCCTATCGGCCGGAGGAGGCGCCTGCCGGCGCCCCCAACTAGAGTGAAAAGGCCATTTTGCCCCTCAGGCGTTCCTCCTGTACAATTCAGGACACCATCGATCCGATTATTGTCTTTCGATAGTGAGGTTCACGATGAAAATGAAACGACGCGCGTTTCTGGCCGGCACCTTCGCAGCGGGAGCAAGCCTGGCCTTGATGGGATGTTCTCCTGAGGGCGGGGTGGTGATCCCCCAATCGCTGGGCAAGGCAGTGACGCCGGAGGCGGAGCGGCCCACCACTGAGCCTACGCCCGTCCCGGCCCAGAGCGCCTACCTGGCCGTGGCCCGAGGCAATAGCCCGGAAGCCATCACCATGCGCGCCATCGCCGCCATCGGCGGCATCGAGCGCTTTGTCAAACAGGGATACGACGTCATCATCAAACCTAACATCTGCAACGCCCACAACGGCCCGGAATATGCTTCGACTACCAATCCGGAGGTGGTGGCCACGTTGGTCAAGCTCTGTCTGGGCGCGGGCGCGCGGCGGGTGCGGGTGATGGACTATCCCTTCTCAGGCAGCGGTGAGGCAGCCTATGTCAAATCGGGCATCGAGGCGGCGGTCAAGGCGGCCGGCGGCGAGATGGAAGTCATGGCCCCGGCCAAATTCGTCGAGGCCGAGATTCCCGCGGGCGTGGATCTCAAAAAGTGGCGTTTTTACCGCCCCATCTTGGAAGCCGACCTGGTCATCAATGTGCCCATCGCCAAGCATCACAGCCTGGCGCGCCTGACCTTGGCCGGCAAGAACTTGATGGGCACCATCCAGGATCGGGGCAGCCTCCATCGCAACCTGGGCCAACGCATCGCCGACATCACCTCGCGCGTGCGCCCACAGCTCACCGTCGTCGATGCCGTGCGCATCCTCATGGCCAACGGCCCCACGGGCGGGAACTTGAACGACGTCAAGCAGGCCAACACCGTCATCGCCAGCCACGACATCGTGGCCGCCGACGCCTATGCCACCTCTCTCTTTGGCCTCAAACCCCAGGATATCGCTTATATCGCCGCCTCGGCGCAGATGGGGCTGGGCACTATGGAGCTAGGCAGCGTCAAAATCGAAGAGCTGAGCGTCTGAGCAGATGAGCCACACCCTCTGGCGACGGGCGCGGCGCGCCGTGCAGGCGCTCGCGCTGTTATTCTCTTTGGGCCTGGTAGTTTATACCTTCCGCGATGTACGCGGGGCCTGGGCCGCCGACGATCTGCTGCTCCTCGACCCGCTGGTCGGCTTGGCGGCGATCCTTTCCGGCAGGCGCTGGCTGGGCGCCTTTGCGCTCGGATTTGCGCTGCTGGCGTTGGCGGGGGCCGCCGGTCGTTTCTGGTGTGGTTGGCTTTGCCCTCTGGGCACGCTCATCGACTGGAGCGCACCGCGGCCAGGCAGGCGCAAGAGCGGCCCCGCCGCAGCCGATTCCCGTTGGCGGGCGGCTAAATATATAGCGTTGTTCCTCATCCTTGCGGGAGCGCTATGGGGCAGCCTGACGTTGATCGTGCTAGACCCATTGACGATCTTTGTGCGCAGCATTGCCACCCTTATCTTGCCGGGCTTGCATTGGCTGATCACTCAGCTCGAATTCCTGCTCTACCGCGTGGATTGGCTCTATGGCCCGCTCGACATGCTGGACGCCGCTTTGCGCGGCCCGTTCATCAGTTACAAGCAGCCGATCTACGGCGGGGCCCTGCTGTTGGCCGGCTTGTTCGGCGGCGTGTTGGCACTCAACCTGTTTGCGCCACGAGCTTGGTGTCGCTACCTTTGCCCCTTGGGGGGCTTTTACAGCCTCGTGTCGCGTATCGCGTGGTTCCGCCGCGTGGTGACGGAGAATTGCGTGGAGTGTGGGCGTTGCGCCCGCGAGTGTCGTATGGGCACCATCGACGCAGGGCAGGGGTATGCCAGCGATCCCGGCGAGTGTATTCTGTGCCTGGATTGTTTCACCGACTGCCCGACCCAGGCCATCCGTTTGCGCGCTGCGCCACGACCGATCTGGGGCAAGACATATGACCCGACGCGACGGCAGGCGCTGGGCGCCCTGGGCACCAGCCTGGGTTTTTTGGCCCTCTTGCGCTTGGATCGGCCGGCACATCACCCGGCAGATCGGCGCCTGCGCCCGCCCGGCGCCGACGAGAAAACATTGCTGGCCACCTGCATCCGCTGCGGGACTTGCTTGCGCACTTGCCCCAGCCACGGCCTTCAGCCCAGCCTGACCGAGGCCGGCCTGGAAGGGCTTTGGACGCCCATCCTGGTGCCCCGCTTGGGGCACTGCGATTATGCCTGCACCGCCTGCGGCGAGGTCTGCCCTACAGGCGCCATCCCTAGGTTACCACTGGAACAAAAGCGCCTAATACCCATCGGTAAGGCCTATATTGACCAAACGCTCTGCATTGCTTGGTCGGGTCGTGGGCCATGCATCGTCTGCGAGGAGATGTGCCCGCTGCCGGAAAAAGCGATTTATTTGGAGGAACGCGACGTCCCAGACGACCAGGGCATCCTCCGACGCCTTCAAGTGCCCATCGTGCAACACGAACGTTGCATCGGCTGCGGCCTGTGCGAGAACAAATGCCCCGTCGTCGGCGAGGCGGCGATCCGGGTGCGCGTGGACCCAATGGGCTAATTTTGTTTTGGAGGCAAAGAACGGAGGCGGCGGACGAGGATGCATATATCCCCGTCCGCCGGTTTTTGGACGAGCGCCCTGGTGGCCTTGAGTGTTATATCCGCTTTGGCGGGGGCGGAGCCCCGCGCTCCGGCGGTTTTGCGCGTCACATTCGAAGGGTTGCGCCCAGTTCTCGTTCCAACCGCGCCATGATCCGATCTCGCTGTTTGACCGCCTCCTCGCTGGTCAATGTGCGATCGGGCGCTTGGAAGGTCAGGCTATAGGCCAAGCTCTTTTTGCCGGCGCCGATCTGTTCTCCGCGATAGACATCAAAGAGGACGACGTCCACCAGCAAGGGGGCACCGGCCTCGACGATGAGCCGCTGCACAGCATCAGGCGGCACGTCGCCATCCACCACCACGGCCAAATCAAGTTTGAGCACCGGCATGGGCGATATCTGCCGGAACTGTTGCGTCCATCGGGCTCGGGCCAACAGTTTTTCCAAGTCGAACTCGGCCAATAACACCGGTTGTTGGGACAGATCGAAACCCTCGGCCACCTGCGGATGTACCTGGCCCAAGACGCCGAGCTCTTCGCCAGCCGCCACAAGCCTGGCCACGCGGCCGGGGTAAAAAGTGGGATGCGCCGTCGGCTCATGGCGAGCTTCCTCGATGCCCAGATGTTGACACAGCGTCTCGACAATGCCCTTGAGATCGTAAAAGTCGGCCATCTCCCGCTCCGGCAGCAGCCAGGAGAGGGGCGCCCGCGGTCCCGACAGGGCAATGCTCAGCCGCCGGGGCTCGTCGGGCAATGGCTGCCCCTTCTGAGGCAGGTAGACATGGGCGATCTCAAAGAGGGCCACGCGATCGAGATAACGCAGGTTCTTGGCCACCGTCTCTAGCATGGTGTTCATCAACGTGCGCCGCATGAATTCTTGCTGGCGGGTCAACGGGTTGGCGAGCCGCACATAATCGTCCGGATTGGGGGGCTGACCCTGAGGGTCGAGCTTGGCCACGCTCTCCAGATTGGTGAGGGAGTAGGTGATCACCTCGGTCAGGCCGCAACCCACGAGGATGTCGCGCACCCACTCTTCCAGCTCCAGCGACCAGTTGCGCTCTTGGGGCGGTAGCTCGTCATCGATGAGCGTCACCGGCAATCGATCGTAGCCGTACATACGCGCCACCTCTTCCACCAAATCTGCCGGGATCGACACATCGAAGCGGAAACTGGGCACAGTAACGCGCACAGACTCAGCCTCGCCCGCCAGCACTTCGCAAACAAAGCCGAGCTTGGTGAGCATGTGGGCTATTTCCCGCGCCGAGAGCTCGATGCCCAACTGACGCTTGACCTCGCCGGCCGGGAAGTCTATCACTGTCGGCGTCCAAGGCCGTGGGTAGGCGTCGGCGAACCCTTCGGCCACGACACCGCCGGCCAATTCGCGCATCAATTCCGCGGCGCGCTTGAGCGCCGGCACGGTGAGCTCCGGGTCGACGCCGCGGCCAAACCGCTGTGCGGCCTCGCTGGGGATCTTGAGCTCCGCCGAGGTGCGTCGCACACTTATATAGTCGAAATTGGCCGATTCGAGCAGGATGTCCACCGTCTGATCGGTGACCTCGCTCTCCTCGCCGCCCATGATTCCCGCCACGGCCACCGGGCCCCCGCCATCGGTGATGAGCAACATATCCTGGTTGAAGTGGCGTTCGACGCCGTCCAATGTGCGCATCGTCTCACCGGCGTGGGCGCGCCGGACAATGATCGCCGGCGGACCTCCTGGCTGGCGTGGACGCAGGAGCCGGTAATCAAAGGCGTGCAATGGCTGCCCC
The DNA here is from genome assembly GCA_014360745.1 of Chloroflexota bacterium. Classification (GTDB taxonomy): domain Bacteria; phylum Chloroflexota; class Anaerolineae; order UBA1429; family UBA1429; genus JACIWY01. The sequence continues at coordinate 2,078 of JACIWY010000160.1, read as the reverse complement.
ATCTCCAACATCACGTAATTGGTGATGTCGACGATGTTGTTGATCGGGCGCATGCCGGCTAGGATCAAGCGGCGCTGCATCCACAGGGGCGAGGGGCCGATCTTGACATCCTTGATCAGCGCCGCGCTATAACGCGGGCACAAATCGGGATCCTCGATGAGGATCTCGATCTGGCCCTCGATAGAAGCACCCTCCATCTGCACCGTCGGGCGTAGGGGATAGAAACGACCATCGGTGAGCGCCGCGACCTCGCGGGCTACGCCGACGATGGAGAAACAGCGCGCCAAGTTCGGCGTCAGGTCGAGGTCGAGGACGACATCGCCCCAATATTCTCGGAAGGGTTTGCCCACCGGCGCGTCATCGGGCAGGATGAGGATGCCGGTATGTTCCTCCGAAAGGCCCAATTCCTTCTCCGAGCAGACCATGCCGCGCGATTCGACCCCGCGAATCTTGGTCTTTTTCAGCGTCTTGTACTGCAAGGTATCGGCATAAGGGTCGATGAGCCGGGCGCCTTCGAGGGCAAAAACCACCTTTTGTCCTGCATCGCCTACCTTGAGGTTAGGTGCACCGGTTACCACTTCCAGTGGGTCGCCCTGGCCGTAATCCACGGTCGCCAACACCAAGCGATCGGCGTTTGGGTGCGGGCGCACCGATACCACCTGCCCGACGAATATTTTGGTCGGGTCCCATTGCTCACCCACGTGTTCGACGGCGTTGATCTCTAACCCGCCGAGGGTAAGGCGCTCTTCGAGTTGGGCAAGAGAGACGTCCCAGCTCGCATACTCTTGTAGCCATCCAAGGGGAACGCGCATGTTTTACGCTACCTCCGTAATTCTCCGTTAGCTGCCGGCGTTAGGTACCGGGCACATCAGAAAGCGCCGGGTATCCAAAAATAACAGGTATTCATGCAAATTGATGCAAGAAACGCACGTCGCCGCTGAAAAAGTAGCGGATGTCGGTGATGCCGTGTTTCAAGATGGCCAATCGTTCCGGCCCCATGCCAAAGGCAAAGCCGCTATAGATGTCGGGGTCGTAGCCGCCGTTGCGCAGCACGTTGGGATGTACCATCCCCGAGCCCAAGATCTCGAGCCAGCCGGTGTATTTGCACATGGCACAGCCCTTGCCCTGGCAAAGGATACAGTCGATATCCGCCTCGGCGCTGGGCTCGGTGAAGGGGAAATAGCTCGGCCGGAACCTGAGCTTGCGTTCGGGGCCGAACATCTGACGGGCAAAATGGGTCAGCACCCCCTTGAGGTCGGCCATAGTGATATTGCGCCCCACGGCCAACCCCTCCACCTGATAGAACATGTGCTCGCTGCGCACTGTGACCTGTTCATAACGATAGCACTTGCCCGGCAAGATGACCCGAATCGGGTGGGGGTGATATTTGCGCATGGCGTGGATCTGCCCGGGCGAGGTGTGCGTGCGCAACAGGACGCCGGGCTCCGTGGTGTAAAAGGTGCTCCACATATCCCGCGCCGGATGATGGGGCGGGATATTCAGCAACTGAAAGTTGGTCGTGTCGGTTTCGACCTCGTTGCTGCGCAACACCTGAAAGCCCATCTGGGCGAAAATGGCATAGATCTCGCGCAGCGTCTGTGTGCTGAGGTGCAAATAGCCCAACGACTGGGGCCGCCCCGGCAAGCGCACATCGATAGCGCCCCTGGCCATATCGGCGGCCAGCGCCTCCTGGCGCAACGTCTCTTGACGCGCCTCAAAGGCTGCCTCCAATTCCTGGCGGATCTCGTTGGCCAGTTGGCCGGCTGCAGGCCGTTCCTCGCGCGGCAATTTGCCGATGCTGCGCAACGCTCGAGTCACAGCGCCGTTCTTGCCCAGGTAAGCCAAACGCCATGACTCTAGCGCTTCAAGGTTCAATACGGCTTGCAGCTCCTCCTTGGCTTGTTCCCGCATTCGTCGCAGCTCTTCCAACATAAAGCCCTCCTCCTCTGTTCCTCTCACGCTCGGTTGTACGGCGTTATAAGCCGCGCCCGCGAGGCGTCGGCCAAAAGAAAACGACGGCAACTTCAAGGGGCGAAGTGGCCGTCGTCAGACTCCGCGGTACCACCCTTATTGGCCCT
>JACIWY010000016.1 GCA_014360745.1 Chloroflexota bacterium | reverse complement strand
CGGCCGTAGTTGGCGCTCAGGATGGCCACGTCGCGCAGGTCGACGCGCTCGTCGCCGTTCAGATCCGCCTGGGGCAGGTAGCGGGCTTGGCCGGCGATCGTGCCCAGTCCTTGGGTCAACGAGATCCAATCGCGAGCTGAGATATAGCCATCGGGCACAATGTCGCCCAGGGCCAGGGGCCCGACCGTCGCCAGGTTAAGCCCCGAACGGATCGACAAGCGGCAACGAACGGCCGGCAACGCGCCCTTGGACGAGAGCTCTAGATCGTAGAGATCCGGCTGGAGCGCAGCGAGCACAAAACCGCCCTCGGCGTCGGCCGTTGTCACTTGGCGATAGGCCAGAGAGCCATCGTCGGCGCGCCGCAGGGTGACCGTAATTGGAGCCGACCAAGAGGCCGGGGGCGTCAAGCCGCTGAACAGCGCCCGCCCCACCAAGAGGCCGTCGCCCGGTGGGGCGGTAGGCTCTTCAATGGGCGGTGGCAAGGTATAGGTGATGTATAATTCGGGCCGCAGCGCGGCGTCGCCGTACTCCGAGCTGGCCAAGTTTATCTGCTTGGCGGCGTTGTTGCTGCCCTTGAGCAGCCAACCGTGGTTGGCCAGCTCTCCCGTCGCCCAGCGCCGAACCGCATCGGTGACGTCTAGCGTGTACCAATGGCCGCCGCCCTCCACCAGGCCGCGTAAGCCGCTGTGCTTGGCGGTCCTGTCCAGGCCGGGGGCCGCTGCACCCGGCGCCGCCCAGGGCTGGCCGTTTGCCGCTTGCAGCCAGGTCACCTCACGTTCTTGCCATTCGCGAAGCAGAGGATAGGTTTCCAGACAAATCACGGCCTCGTTGGTGCCATCGACGCCATAAAGGCGAAGCTGGGCCTCTTGCACCACCGCGTCTTGGGGCAAGCGATCGAGGGCAAAGGCGATGAGCGCCGATTTGAGCTCCAACGTGCGCACCGTCAGGCTCCCGCCGGCCCCGTCGTTGGTCGTGGGAGCGTAGGAATCGATATCGGCGTCGCGGGTGCCAGCATAGCCGGCGCGGCCTTGTTTCAACACGAGAGCATACACCTCAGGGGTCGGCGTGGGGGTGGGCAATTGCCAAGAGGGCGAAGGTGTGCCGACGGTATAACGTTCCAACTCGGTCACCCGGACGCGATCGCGGGTCAGCAGGTACTGATATACTTCTGGCGCTGGTGCCACCCAGACCTCGTCGCTGCCGCCGGCGCCGTAGGTGCGGTAAAGGATGTCGGTGGCCGTCTCGACGCAGTCGCAGGCCTCGACCACGTGATGCGTGTGCAGGCTGAGCCACAAATGCTGGCCGGAATGCTCCTCGGCCCAACGGTGGGCTTGATCGAACTGAGAGCCGTCATAGAGCAATTGGGTTCGCCCCAGGGTGGTGGGCTGCCAATCGTCGGCGACAAAAAGCTCCGGATCGACCACCATCCCTTCCCAGTTGCGGCTTTGTAACAGGTGAAACCCCAGCGTATCCACGTGGTTCTTGATGACCGGCTCAAAGGCAGGGTCCGCCTCGGGGCTGGTGAACACGATAGGCCGGTAACCGGGGACGGCCGCCATAATGGCCTCGTTGGCGCGTTGGATATCGCGCAGTGCCTCAGCCTCGCCGCCCATCTCGCTCATTTTGCGGTGAGAGTAGCTGTGGTTGGCAAGGTGCCAGCCCGCCGCGACGACGTCGCGCAGTTGTTCCGCCGAGGCGTAATCCTTGCCGTAGAAGGTCTGGCCGATGCGCCCGCCGATGACGGCGATGGTGGCGTCATAGCCGTAGCGATCGAGCAACGATTTCGCCGTGGTGGCCTGGCTGGTGTAGCCATCGTCGAGGGTCAAGCTGAGGGCCCAGGCCTTGTTATCGCGCAGGGTGGCCACGCGCACGCCCCCCATCTCGCTAAAGGGCCAGGTGTGCCCGCTGACGATGACCTCCACCCGCGAGGCGTCGGTGGTAACGATGGCATAACGCCCATCGTGGCGACAGGGCACCGGCTCGCCGTCGCCGAGGGCGACGACGTCCAAAGCCGGGCCCACCTCGACGAGCAATGTCACGATGCGCAGGGTCACCCAATCGGGAAGCGCGGAACGGTCGATGGCATAGGTAAAATGGGCCTCGTGCAAAAAGGATGTCCCCTCTTCGATGGCTGCCATCTCATTACGCGGCGGAAAGGTCGGCCAGAGAGGACGCGGCCAGGAGTCGCTGCGCGCTCCAGGGGCACATAGCAACGAAAGGGCGAGCCCCGCCAGCGCGGCCAAAGCTGGCCAGAATTTCTTACAGAAGCGTAAAATCACGCGATACCTTTTCCTATTTTGGGTTTGTTTCGCAAAATATGTCAGCGCTGTGTCGCGTCCAACGGGCCGACGAGGCCATAGTTGCTGGCCAACAATGAAAAATCGTACAGCTGGATGGCGCCATCGCCGTCGAAATCGGCGCGTGGATCATAGCCCGGCTGCCCCTCTGCCAAGCCGTAGCTGCTGGCCAGCAAGGAAAAGTCGAAAACGTCGATGCGCCCGTCCAGGTTAGCGTCGCCCTCGGCCAACAGGCCCATGTCCAGGGGTGGGCCGTCAGGAGCCAACGTCTGGGCGGAGAGCTGATTGTACAAGCTAGTGCGCCCGCGGACACGAACATCGTACACCCCTTGCGGCACACCGGGCACCGTGGCTTGCCCCATGGCGTCACAAAGCGCTTGATAGCCGTACCGGGCGCCCCCACCCGGGGCGGCCACCTCGATCCAGACCGGCTCCGCCCAACGCGCGGAGGGCGCCGCGCCGCGCCCCTGCCGCTCCACGTGCAAGGTGAGCGTCATCGTCGTGCTTGGGTCAAGGGTCGGCGTCGGGGTGGGCGGTTCGACATCGTCTGCCCAGTTGTAATCCACCGTTACCGGCCCACGGGGCGCCTCCGAGAGGTTGGGATTAAAGATCACCAGGCCTTTGGCGTTGGCCGCTGTGTACACCAAGCCGTTGATGGCGTGCAGGCCCGTGACCCCGTTGGGGCCAGTGTTGAGGATGGCATAGGTCTTGGCCAAAAGGGGCTCGGTGGGGTCGCCCAGGTCGTAGATCTGCACATAACCGGTGCTGCCTCGTTCGCCGACAAAAGCGTAACCCGAGGTCACCTGCACGTCGTACGCCTGGCCAATGGTGTTCACCGTGTTCACCAGCGTGGGTTTCGAGGGCGTCGACAAGTGCACGACCTGCAACGCATTGAAAGTCGCCAGATAGGCATAGCCGCCGGAAACATGAACATCGAAGCAATAGCCCAGGCCGTCCAAACCGCCTACGTAGAATGGCGCGGCGGGGTTCGAGATGTTGTAAATGCTCAGCCCGTTGTTTCCCACGGCCACGTAGGCGTAGCGCCCTTTGACGAAAACGCTCTCGGCGTTCTGGCCGTTGTGGCAGCGGCCCACATAGCGGGGGTTGGTCGGCGTAGAGACATTGTAGATCAGCACGCCGTCCCCTTCGGCGGCCATATAGACATAATCGCCCACCTTTACCAGGTGCAGGCTGAGCTGGTTGACGTGCTCGCGCACCCAGGCCACTTCGAGTGGGTGCGCGGGATCGAGGACGTCGATGACGCGCAGGCCGTGCCATTTCATGCTCACATAGGCGTAGCGGCCATCGACGACCACGTCCACGGCGCCTTGGGCCACCAGGGGCAGGTTGGCTACAAGGGTGGGATGGGCCGGATCGCGGATATCGACGATGTCCAAGCCGCGCACCCAATCGCTTACATAGGCGTAATCCCCCTGCACATAGACCCCGTCGTGCGCGTCGGCGCCCCAGCGCCCCACCCGATAGGGGGGGCCGCCGGTGTAAAAGGCAAAGCGGCCCAGCAACGGATCGATGGCCACTCGCCCGGGCGCGACGGCCACCTGTGGCCAGCCGGCCGCAGTGGAAAGGTCCTGGCCGATGGGCTGTAGGGGCCCGCTAAAGGCGCCATAGTTGGCCGCGGCCACATTCTTCCCTCCGTCGTAGATAGTCATGCCGTCGGGCGAGCCATAGAGCGCCGGCACGGCGGCGCGATCGATCGGGCTGGCATCGAGGCGCACCAACTGCAGCGCTTGATTGGCTGCCGAAAAGGCGTAGGTGTTGCCACGAGCGTCGCCGCCGTTCCCTGCCGGCACGCCCCGCTCGGGCACGGCCACGGCCACGCCGAGGCGCCCATCGGCGGCTGTACGTCCTCCCCGGGCCGGCCATCCCATGATTAATACAAAACAGAACAATATAGCCCATAAAACGGGATATAGCTTACACCTACTCATCAAGATCATTCTCATATTGCTGCGTTAATCAACTCCTTGAGCAGTTCAAACCGTCGGCACCCAAAACCTTCCCGCAGGCTTCCAAACCTGCGGGAAGGTCGGAGAGAGGGCGTGGGTCTCTCCCGTACTTACCTGTTCCCCAACCCCAGTCGCCGCAGGGCGACTGGGCCATGGTTGCCGCGCTTTCAATCGGCCCCTCCTCGAACCAAGGGCAAGGTGAGGATCTCCTGCCGACTCAGGGGGATCTCTACCCGCAAGGCTGCCCCCAGATCCAGAGAGAGATAGTACGGATAGCCGTTGCTCCAACGGTATCCCCAGGGAAGGCCGATGATCCGAAGCCGGTAAGCCCCGGCCTGGAGATCGGCAAAGAAGCAACGCCCATCCGCAGCCGATTGACATACCTGGCGGTATTCCGTGCCCTGAAGGCCTTGTAACTCAACGGATACGTCTTGGACGGCGGGCTCGCCGGGTTGGTAAGCGCCGTCGCCGTTGCGGTCGAGAAAGGTCAAGCTCTCCACCGACGCCAGCCCCGAAGGCGCGCGCGTGGCCGTCGGGCTGGCCGTGGGCGAAGGCGTGCCTTCAGGCCGTGCCGTCTGAGTGGCCGTCGGCGACGGCGTGGGGCCGGGGGTGCCGGTGCGATAGCGAACGACAAGGCGTGGTCGAAACGCCGGATCGAAATACTCGCTGGAACGAAAGACGAACTCGATCGCCGACCCGGCGACGCCGTCGATGATCACCCCCTGATTGGCGCCGGGGTTGTTCACCCAAAGCTGCACCAAGGGGGTGATATCGAAGGCAAAGGGATAGTTCTCATAGCTGCCAAAGGTCGGGAAGATCGTCTTCTCGTCGACCAACTCGGCGGCGCGGTCGGTGCCCATCCCTCCGCAGCCCCCCTGCGCCCAATCGAGGTCTTGGCGGGCCTCGTTCCAGGTGGCTTGGCCGTGCACCCAGGGGCGCAGCACGCGATAGAGCCTGGCGGTCAACGGATTGGGGCTGCCGCTGCCCTGATAGAGCAACAGGGTGGCCTCCTCGATGAGCGTGCCGGGCGGCAGGATGCTGATATCGACGCGTAGCAGGATGCGCCGCACATCGGGCGAGCGCAGCCTGAGGTGATGGTCGGCGTGATAGCTCATATCGGGGTCCCAAGCGTCAAGGGTGGTATCCTCAAAGACGCTGTAGCCGTTCAGGCCTTGTTGGAACACCCGCTCGTATACGCCGGCGGCGGGAGTGTTCGTCGCCGTGGGGCTGGGCACTGCCGTGGCCACGGGGGTGTTGGTGGGGGTTGGGGTCGAGGTGGCCGCCGGAACCGAGAGCGTCATCCCTTGCTTGGCGACCGAATGTTCAGCGGCGCCGGGCGCCAACACGGTCACCGCGCCAAAGGCCAGCGACGTGGAGGCCACGGGGGCCTGGGCGCGCAGTTGCAGCGTAAAAAGCTTAAAGGTGCCGGTCTTGGCCGAGGGCGGGCTGGTCAACCGCGCCGCGGAATAGGAAATCGTGCCGTTGGCGTTGTCGTACGTGGCATAGAGCACCTGGTTCAAGCCCGAGGTATCGGGGTTAATGCTCATCACGTGCAAGTACGAGGGGTTGAACGTCATCGCCACTTCGGCGGTGTTGACCTCGTTGCTGCCAGCGTTGAGATAGACCTCGGCGACAAAGGCCTCGCCCACCAGCGCCGTCTTGTTGGCCGGCACGACATAGATGGTCACGTTGCCCAGGAGGTGCGCGCTTGGGCGCTGGAGGTTCCTCCCTGAGGCTTCCCCGCCTAACACCACATCCCCCGTGCGGCCATAATTGGTGGCCAGCAACGAAAAATCGTGGATGCCGATGACGCCGTCGTGGTTAAAGTCGGGGCGTTCGTCGTAGCCGGGCTGCCCCTGTTGCTGGCCATAGTGGGTGGCCAGCAGAGAAAAGTCATAGATGTTGATCTGGTTATCCCCGTTGGCGTCCCCGGCATGCAATTGGCCCATATCCAACGGCGGAGTGTCGAGGGAAACATCGACATCGCGGCGCAGGTTGCGCAAGCTGTGCCTATCGCGCACGCCGACGTCGTAGGTACCGGTCAAGACGCCGGAGGGCACCAAAAAGCCCCCCATCTCGTCCGAGTGGACGTCGAATTCGTAGGCGGGCACGGGATCGCCGGGCAGGTGGGCCGATACCTGGAGCGTGCGCGCCCATGCTGGCGCGGGCGGCGTGCCCGCGCCCTCAAAGCGCACGCTGCCCGCGATGCGCCCCGGCCCGGTAGGCATGGGTGTGCGGGTGATGGTGGGCGTGGGCGTGGTAGTCGGCGTGCGCGTGCGAGTGGGGGTGCACGTCGGCGTCGGGTTGCAGATTTGGATCAGGCTGGGATCGTTGTTCGGGTTGTAAGACAAGTTGGCCGTGACGACAAGCAGGTCCATTTGCGCCTGTCCGCCGCCGCGCGTGCCGATGCGGATGGTGTGCCAGCGGCGCCCCTCCAGGTAATATCCTTCGCCGGTGGGGGCCTTTTGCCAATTCCAGCCGCCGGTGCCAAAGTACCAGGCCTCCCAAGGGTAGGCAGCCACGCGCAAGTTGAACGACCTGTTCAAGTAATCGATGCCCTTGCCCCGCCCCCAGATGGCATAGCGCCCGGTGTTGGGGATATAGACGTTTAGCACAACCTCGGCGCCCTCGTCCGTCGCCGGGGAGGCGGTCAAGGCCTGCGGGTCGATATGTACGAAACGACAATCGGAGGCGCTGTTGTGCTCGCCGCGCGCCATCAAGCCGTGGGTGGAGCCGCGCTCCACCTCGCGCAGGATCGGGTCGCGCGGCGGGGTCGTGTTGGGCGTCGGCGAGGGATGGCTCGCGGCGCAGGCCCAGCGGCCAAAGTTGCGCCCGACCTCGGTGATCTCGCGGGTGGCGGGGTCGAAAAGGCTGCCGTTCCAGCCGCCCTGTTGCCCCAGGCGTCCTTGGGGCACGTTGAGGGCGAACCAGGCCCAGCGCTGCACCAAGCGGTTGCCGTCGTCGGGCATGCCCAAAGAGGGATCGGTGGCGTGTAGCATCCAGGTAAAGGTGGCGTCCATATACTCGTTGATGCGATCGGAGGTAAAGCCCTCATACTCCGGTTGGAGCACGCCGTATTCGGTGAGGTAAAGCGGCTTGTTGCGCTGGCCATGGTTCTTCATCCACTGACGCATGCGCACCATGTGCTCGATGAACAGGGCGAGGTTGTCGTTATCCTGGATGCCATAGTTGCGGCCCAGCGCGGGATCGCAGCCCGGGGGAATATCGGCGCCTTGATCGGGAGCCTCTTTGACGATCTGGTTGTGCACCGTCCATACATCCACCGGCATGTCGGTGCCGTAGCGGCTGCGATAGGCCTCCCAGGTCAGGTTGAGCCATTGGATGCGCACCGGCGTGGCCTGGATGATGGGCCCGAAAGCGACCTGGGCGGTGGGGTCCACACCCTTGATGAAATCATAAAAGCGCTTGTAAATGCGCGCGTATTCGTCGGGGGTGCGTTGATCGCAGGCATCGGGCGCGCGCCCGTCCGGTTCGTTGCCAATGACCCAGATGGCACCGGGGTTGGCCTCGATGGTGCGTTGCAGCCCATCCCAATTGTATGCTTGGGGGTGAGCGAGATCATAGTGGCTCGGGCTCACACGAATGTGTTGGATATAGTCGATGCCGCCGGGCCGGGGCGGCTCTTGCATGCGGCCCCAACTGTGATACCAACCGGCGCAGAGGCGGCTGATGTCGTATTCGTTCACATAGCCGTTCTGGTTGGCGCAACCAAAGCCGATGCGCCAGCGATCGGAGTAGGGGGGGAAGGAGGCCGGCCCCTCCGCCAAGCCTTCCAGGGCCAGGCCGCCGACCGATGACCTGGCGCCTGCCCCGGCGGCGATAGCCAACCAGCCTATCCCTACCAAGAGCAACAAACCCAACAACAGCCGGGCCCGCAAGGCGGGGCGATCGGTATGGAGGCGATTTCTCAAAGGACGCAGCCAGAATGAGGGCATCGACAAACTCCGCTGTCTTCTCGAGGTCTAGAGGGGCGCCAGGACGTTCCGAACGATCAAGGGCAATAACACGGTCGGAAACCGGTAATCGCCAAAAGGCACGGTGATTGAAGCGCTGCTCACATACACCCTTGCCTCGTTGGGCGTTGAAGAACGGTAACCCGGTGGGTCCTGTTCCGTCAGCCGATACCAACCGGGCGACAGGTCGTCGAAAACGCAAGTGCCGTCGGCGCCCGTGGTTTTATCGTCCAAGAGCTGTTGGGCATCGTTCCGTAACTGCACGCGGGCACCGCGCAGCCCGCCCTCGCCTGCGTCGGCCTGCCCGTTGCGGTTGGCGTCCTCATAGACCATGGCGACGATGCGCCCCAAGCTCGGCGTATGGCTGGCAGTGGGAGAGGGCGTCGCCGTGGCCGTGGGTGTCGAGGTGGGAGGCAGGAGCACATAATCGACGACCAATTGGGGCCGCTGAGCGGCGTTGCCGTGTTCTGAGGACCAAAAACCCCATTGCAGTTGGGGCCCCTGCTCGCCGACCAGGATCAGGCCGCAGTTCGGCTGACCGTCCTGCACCCAGGCGCGGACCGCCTCGGTGACATCCCACTGATAGGTGTGCGCCGTCTGCTGCACGGCCACCCGATCGAGTTGCGTCGGGTCGTAATCCTCGCCGGCGGCGCTCGCCCCATCGGCCCCCCAGCTCTGCCCGCTTTGCGGCTGTTTCCAGGTGGCCGAATCCTCCCGCCAGCAGCGCAACAGGCGATATGCGCCGACATAGATGAGGTTAGAGCCGGTATCGGCAGTGGTCAGCGACAATTTGGCCGAGAGAATCTGCACAAAGGGGGGCAGGCCCGCCAGGTCGAACTGCACCAGCGGCTTGCGGATGCCGTTGGTGCGGCAAAAGAGGGTGTTGTGATTGTGCGCCTCGCTGGGATACCACTGGTCCAGGTAGGCATCTTGCACCGCCTCCAAGGCCACCGTCGTGGGCATGGGCGTGGCCGTGGGCGTCGACGGGGTGGCCGTTGCCGTGGGCGTGGGCGACGCATTCGCATCCATCGTGGGCGTATGGGTGGGCGTCACGTCTTGCAACGTATAATCTATGCGCAAGATCGGGCGCATATTCTGCACCGGGTAGCGCGAGGAATAGAAGGTGAACGATCCGGTGGAGGCTGAAGCGCCCGCGACCAGCCAACCATAGTTCTCGCCGGGGTGTTCCTGCCAGTAACGGACGCTCTCGGTGACCTTAAAGCCGCGGTAAACGCCGCGATAGAGCAGGGTGATGGTGTCGTCGGCGGTGCCCATGCGGTCGACGCCGACGGCGTTGCAGCCTTCCTGTGCCCAGCGCACCGCGCCGGCGGTGTCTACATAATTCCAGCTGGCCTGCGTCTCCTGCCAGGGGCGCAAGACGCGATAGGCGGCCACATCGAGGGCGCGAACGACGGTAAAGGCCGGTATCTCGACGAAAAAGGCGAGCTCCGCCTCCAGCACATGAGCGCCGGGGGGTAACACACCCTGCAAATCAAAACGGATCAACGTGGATTTCTCGCCCCCCTTGACCCGCAGGCCGCCATCCAACGGAGGCGCCACGCGGGGGGTATACGAGTCGATGTAGGTGTCCTCAGTGCCGGTATAGCCGTCGCGGCCTTCTTGCAAGAGGACGCGCTGGATGCCGGCGGCCACCGTGGGGCTGGGGGTCGACGAAGGCCCGGCGGTGGGCGAAGCGACGGGAGTGTTGATGGTATCGCGGAGGCCGTTTTGGTGCGGAAGGGCCCAGCTCGCCTGGAATTGGCTCAGGATGGCGGCCAAGCCGAGACAGAGGGCCAGGAGCCATCCGAGGCGCGCACGGCACTTGCCGGCGGCCGCTGTCGGGTTCGGATTGTTCATCACACCTCCCAGAAGGGTATCTTACTACAAGAGCCTCTGACGTCAAACCCTACCAAATCCTCCCGAACCCTCCCACATGTTTCCGAACCTCCGAAAGTCTCCAAGGGTTCCGACGTGCATCGTCGTTTCAAAGACGAACTGCGCGTTTTTTCGTTACGCTCCTCGAGACCCTCCAACCCTCCCACAGGTTTCCGAACCTGCGGGAGGGTTGAGGTCAAAAAGCGCCCTCGCCACGGATCACGGCTCCCAAGGTGCGCCAAAGGATGCGCAAGTCGAGAAAGAGCGAATAATGCCGAATGTAATACAGGTCGTCCTCGACGTGCAAGTATTTTTCCTTGCTGCCCCGTCTCGATATTTGCCACCAACCGGTCATCCCCTGGGGCACGCCGAAGCGCTTGCGTTGCCAGGGCTCGTAGCGTTCGACCAGCGAGGGCAGCTCGGGCCGTGGCCCGACGAGGCTCATATCGCCCACCAAGACGTTGTAAAGCTGGGGCAATTCATCCAGGCTATAGCGACGCAAAAAGCGCCCGATGGGCGTGATGCGCGGATCATCCTGTCGTTTATCAAAGAGCAAACGGCCGTCCGGCGTCGTGCGCACCAGGTTGGCCTCTTGTTGATCGGCGCCCACGTACATGGTGCGGAATTTGAGCATCTCAAAAGTGCGCCGCTCATCCGCCATGCGCCGGCTGCGGTACAAGACCGGCCCCGGCGAGGTGATCGCCACGGCCAGGGCGATGAGCGCCAAAAGTGGCGAGAGCACCAACAAACCGACCGCCGACACCACAATGTCGAATGCGCGCTTGATCAACCGATCAATGGGCCCGATCACCGGCTCTTTAAGCCCGATAAAAGGCACGCCGCCGAGCTGTTCCAACGTGCTGCGGAAAAAGACGAGTTCCGAATAATCGGGCACGGCCTTGATGTGCACCGGCAGCTCCTGGAGGGCAATGACCAGGTTGGCCATGCGGCGGTGGGCTTGGAGAGGCAGGGCGATGATCACCTCGCGCACCTTATACGCGGCGATGACCTCACGGGCCTGATCGATCGTGCCCAAGACGGGCAACCCCTCAAAGGTTTGCCCTGCCTTGCGCGGGTCGTCGTCCAAATAGCCAATGAGCTCGATGCCCAACCACGCGCAGGGCTGCAACAGTCGCGCCACCTCCTGCCCCAAGCGCCCTGCGCCGATGATCAGCACGCCGCGATGAGGCGCGCCTCGCCGACTGCCCATCAAGCGCCGCAAGACAAGCCGGCCCCCCAAGCTGAGGCATATGTCCACCAGGAAAAAATAGATGTACAGCAGGCGCGAGAGGCCACGGTAGGTAAAATAGAGCGCCCCGGCCAGGATCAGGGTGGCCGCAGCAATGGCCACTACCGTGGTCTGCAACTCCTCCAAGATATGGGCGAAACGGTTGGGGTCGTAGACCTTGAAGGTGCCCAGGGTTAGCGACCAAATGATCGCTGCAAACAAGAACATGGGGACGTGCAGCGCGGCTCCTGGTGGATCTAGGGGCTTGCCGATGGGCAGGGTCATCCGCAACCAACGCCCGATCCAGAGCGCCACCGCCGTCGCCAGCAAATCGAAGACGTAGATGATAATAACATATCTGGCGCCAGATCTCTGTAACATGGCTATACGTTGTAACGAATCGACACCCTAGAGGTTACAAAAAGCCGCTCGCCGGTCGCGGCCGGCGGGCGGCCCTAGTCTCAGGCCGATACGCCCGTCCTCGCGCTTCACCTCCCCATCTTAGTGCGGCTAGGTGAACGAGAGATGAACGGGCGGCCTATCGGCAGATGAGCATCCGTTCATAGAACGGCGAGGCGTTCAGAGCAACGCCCCAAAAGCGCCGAACACCACCCCGACGACTATGCTGACCACTACGACCACGATCCAGCCGATGATAATGGTCAGGATCGATTTATCGGTGGGCAGGTCCAAGGCCTCGCGGACGGCGTAAAAGCCGACGATGAGCGAAAGCACCCAGGCGGCGAGGGAGATGATGGGCCCCACACAAGGGATAAAGGCCAACAGGCCCAGCGCCGTGGGGGCGTTGGCATAGCCCAGGGTACGGGCCATTTCCCAGAAGGTGGCCTCTCCCTGGAAGAGCTTCGTGCCGACGACTTGTGTCACCCAGCTCCATAGCAGCCAGCCGACGATGGGGCCGAGAAGCAGCCGCGAGATAAAAGCGCCAAAGCTCCGACCGGCGATCCCCTGGCCGATGGCGGCCAGGAACGCAGCCGCGACGACCACAATAAAAGCCTCTGTGTTGGCGGCTTCGTCGTGTTCGATCTCGGCAAAGACCGTCTTATCCAGCCTGATGACCCGCATCACCCGCGCCACGATTTGATCGAGCATCCCTTCCTCCTTTTCCCGGACTGCATTTAGAATGGACTCCGATCCGCCATGGCCTTGGCCGCGATGCCCTTGCACCGCCGGCCCAGGGGCGGCAACTACCTCGATTATACACGACAAGGGCGCGCCGTGCACGCCAATTTTTCGCCCGCCCTGTCGCGGTTTCCTGCCGCGCTCCGTGCAGGGCTATTCGTAACGCAGGGCGACGTCGGGGCGCATCTGCGCGGCGGCCAAAGCCGGGCTTAAGCTCGATAACGCCGACAGGCCCAGCGTGAAAACCAAGCTGGCAGCGACGATAGCTGGCGCCAAAGAGAAATCGAGCTGAAAGAGGACGGCCCCCAGGCGGCTGACAAAGAGCCGCCCCAAGGGGTAGCCGGCGATCAAGCCCAACCCCCAGCCCAAGGCGCCTAGCGCCAACCCCTCGAAAAGGAAACCCATTATCACGGCGGCATTGGTGGCGCCGAGGACGCGCAACACAGCGATCTCTCGTCGGCGCTCCAATACGTTCAGCGTCAAGGTGTTGAGGATGCCTAGCGATCCCACCAAGGCTACCAGCAAGACCATGACGGCGAGCCCCAGGGTCAACAAGCGCGACGCCTCCTGGGCTGCTTCGATTTCGGCATAGACGGGTTGCCCGGTGGGGTGAAAGCGGGCAAAGCGGGCCTCCAACCGGGCGAGGATTTCGTCGGCCGGGCCGGGCTCGCGGCTATCCAGCCCCAGGGCAAAGAAGCCGGCTCGCTTTTCGCTGCCCAACATTCGGCTCAACGTCTCGCGCGGCAAAAAGGCCTTGCCGCTCAAGGTGCTCCCCAGGAAGATGGTATTGTCTATGGCAATGCCGACCACGCGAAAGCGCCGCAGCCGCCCCTGCGCCTGTATCACCACCTCGTCGTTCAGGGTGATGCCCTGGGCGAAGGCCAGCTCGCCCGAAAGGACGACGGCGTCGGGCTCGTCGGCGCGAAACCAACGCCCCTGGGCCAGGCGAGCGCGATAGAGCACAGTATCGGGCGGCATGCCCCACAGGCGGGCGCGGGCGAGCTGCACGACGCCGTCGGCCACAGACCAGGCCTCGGCCACCCGCACCCCCTCGACCGTGGTCAGCAGCTCCTCCGTCTGCACATCGAGGCGCTCGCCGAACCAGACCCAGGCGTCGGCGCGGTAGATGGCATAGATCTCCTCGATGGCGTTATTCACCGATTCGCGGGTCGCCAGCGCGCCTAAAAAGGCCGCCGTGGCCAGCGCCACCACCAAGAGGGTCAAGGCGGTGCGAGCCTTGCGACGGCTCAAGTTGCGCAGGGCCATAGCCGCCAGGCCGAGGGGCAGGGCGCTTCGCGCCGAGCCGGCCAGGAGACGTTGCAACAGGCGATCCAGGGCGCTTTGCCTATAGTCGCTCTCGATGCCGTACGATTCGAGGGCCTCTTTGATCGACACCCTCGCGCCCTGTAAAGCCGGCCAGAGCCCGCCGAGGGCCGAGACGCCGAGCCCGACGATCACCCCCCCGAGGACCCCGAGCGGCGCCAAGCGAAAGGATACCGACGCATTGCCCAGCGAGCCGATCCAAACGAGCAGTCGCCAGCCGGCCAAGGCCCCCAAGGAGAGGCCCAGCGCTGTGCCCAACAGGCCATAGGCTAGCGATTCCAAGAGATAGAGCGCGACGATGTGCGCCTGGGTGGCGCCGAGGGTTTTCAGCACAGCGATCTCGCCGATCTGCTCGCCAACGGTGGCCGAAAGGGTATTGGCTACCAAGAAAGCGCTCAGGATGAGGCCAAGCACGGAAAAGAGGGCCATGATGACGAGGAGGGCGTCCAGTTCGCGCCTGCCGGGCAGGTTCTCCGGATGGCGGAATTGAGGCGCGCCGGCCTGGATGCGCTGGCGACGCAACAACCGATCGATGCGCCGGGCCACGGCCTGCGCGTCGACGGGATCCCGCAAGCGGATAAGCAATTGATTGTTGCCCGGCAAGCCCACTGCCTGCCGCAAAAAGGAGGCGGGCACGTAGCCGACAGCGAGGTTGGTCACCGAGCTGGAGAGATAGTTGGGGCTGCGTGAGAGGCCGCTCACGCGCAGGGGGCGCTCGCGGCGCTCTTTATCATGGAAAAGGATCTGCCCGCTGGGGGCCACATGGGCCAGGCGGGCGGCCGACACATCCAGAAGGATCTCGCCGACCCGCGGATAGTGGCCGGCCAATAGATCGAAGCGGTTCACCCGCACCTGGGCGAAATCGTTGATGCCCACGATCTCGATATCGCGCCATACGCTGCCCGATCCGCTGGCTGACGCCGGGCGCCAACGGGTGACATAGCTGAGGCGCAATTCGGCCTCGGCGATGCGCGGGTCCGCCTTGAGTAAGGCGGCCAGGCTCGGCGGCGCGTCCCAAAGCCAGTAAACGATATCGGCCTGCGATGTATCGACGAATAGCTCGCGTTGGGCGCGGGCCACATTCGATGACGTGGAGACGATGGCCACGATCCCGGCCACGCCCACGGCGATGCCCAGGATGGTCAACAACGTGCGCAGGCGACGTTGCCGCAGGTCGCGATAGGCCTTGCGCAACAGGCCGAACATGAGCCCCCTTCTTTGCTAGGCAACCCGGTGCGTGAATAGTAGCCTCTAAAGCGGCGGGCGCCAAAGCCTTCCCGCGGGTTTCCAAACCTGCAGGAAGGTCGGGAAGGTTCTCCGGGCTCCGAGGTGCCCGCCACTCGACATCACTCTCTGAGCACCCCAGGTACATAGACCAATAGCGTCAGCAATGCATCGCAGCCTGCAAAGAGGATAAAGGTGGCCAGCAGGTTGGCAAAAGCTCGCTTTTTAGCATAAAGCCAGGCTACCACACCGGCCACCGTCGAGATGATCAGCGGTGTTGCGTAAATGAGTGCGTCTGCCGCCTTGGCGGGTATGCGGCGCGGCAGGGGCAACGCCACCAGCCAACCGGGCCGGAACAAATACTTGAAGCCCACGTATAGCACCACGGCCACGACGAGCACGATGCGCGGCCCGCGCCTTGCCAAATCGCCCTCGGCACCGATGAAAAGATAGAGGGCGATGACGGCCAACGGTACAAAAACCCAGGCTAACGTTATGGGCAAAAAGCTTATGCCCTGCACCATGGCCCATAGCAAATCAAAAAAGGCGGCGACGACATCTGTCGCCGTGATGCGATTCAGATGAGCGCGCACCGCCTCGGCCGTGCTGGCGTAATAGACCTCAAAGCTGCCGAACCCCGCCGTGTCGATCCAGGCCAGGTGCAGGTCACCCCGTCCGTCGACGGCGAGGGCCGGCTTGAGTGAGCTGTTGCGCGTCTTGCCCGCGATCTGATAGCCAAGCAGATCGCCGTCAGCCCAAAAGGTAGTCACGATCTGCAAAATGTTCTTGGTGCGCCCGCCAAGTTCCACGGTAAACGCGGCTGCTACCTCGCCCTGTGCCGGCCGGGCCGTGGCCGGCAGATAGACGAACTGCGAGGGGAAGGGCGCTTGGCCGGGCCTGGCCACCTCGCGGATATTATAGCCGGAGGTGATGGTATCGAGGGCCGGGTGATTCAACGCTGGAACAGACACCCGCGACGGCTCGCCGGCCTCTTGCGGTCGGCCCAGCGGCAAGACGACATAGTACGATTCGGCACTAGGCGGGGTCATGCCGCCCCCCCGCCGCTCGCGCGACCAGAAGACGAACACTTGATCCCCGGCTATGCCCACGCTGGGCCGTCGGGCCACCACGCCGGTAGGCGCCGGGAAGGTGGCCAGGCGGTAGGCTTCCAGCGTGGCCGGGCTATCGGCTGGATCCAAGGCCGCGTACAAGATGCTGTGCTCGCCAAAGGCAGGCTCCTCTTGCCAGGCCAGATGCAGCCTCCCCTCTCGGTCGACCTGCAGCGCCGGGTCAAAGCCCGCCTCGCGCAGGCGGTGGCTCTCGACGACCACATCGCCCCAGGTGTTCAAGCGCAGGTGATAGAGCCCTTGTCCTTCGCCATCTTGGGCGCTCCAAACGATGTCGATGTGGCCGTCGCCGTTCAACGCGGCGGTATAAGAGTGCACCGAGGCGCTCTCCGGCGAGAGCGGGCGCGGATAGGAGGCCAATTGTCCCGAGGGATCCAGGCGGGCATGGAACAGCCGGCGCCGATCCTTGAGCTGGGCGGTCCAGGTAAGGTGTAGATGATCCTGGCCGTCGAGCAGCAAGCTCACCTCCGTCGGCCGGTCGACGCCGATGGGCAGGTCCTTCTGGATCCCTATGCGACCGGTGCCATCGAGCCGAGCAAAGCGCAAGAGCTCGACGCCCTTGCCCTCGTAACGCGAGACCCAGGCCAAGTACACGCTATCGCCCAAAGGGGCCACGGCCAAAGCCACCCGATCGTTCAGCGCAGCCTGGCCTATCTTTTCTCCCCGACTCCAGTCGGCGCTGGCCCTCTCGCTCTTGGCGGCGGCCATCTGGCAACCGACGAGGATCATCGCGCCGAGCAGCGTAATGGCGCCGAGGAGCCCCTTGAGCACCCAAGATCGACGACCCTTTTGCATCATGACTTTCCTCCGGCGCCCTCTGAACCCACACCATTCCAAAGACGGGCACCCGTACCATAGCGCCTTATAGACGAATGTTAGCCGCCAAGCCGTTCCAGTATACTTCGCTTACTATCCGCAAGGAAACGTCCGTCCCAGGGCAATCGCGTACTCGCAAATCTAACGTCCCAAGTAGGGGCCGTCCCATGTTTTCGCTTACCTGAAGGCACTTTTGATGCCATAGATAGGACGCGATCCCAGGAAATGGGCACTAAAAACGGCGTATGCGACTGCCCTAACGTCCATCCGAGGGGTTAGCGCGCCAACCTGGCACACCAAGGGGCGGGCACTTTGAGCCTGTCTGCAGGCCGTGCCCGCTGTCTCAAGACGGCTCTCCCAAGTGCCGAACCCGCCCCCAGCGGGCGTCGCCGCGCTCCCGGAGCCACAAATCGTTGATCTCCCGGGCTTGGAGCAGGCGGGGCAACGTGGTGGGGATAAAGGTAACGCGGCGCAGTTTGCGGCTGACGATGGGGCGCGGCAATTGTTGGAGAGGCCCTACGTCAATGCGGTAGTAGAGGTCATCGGCGCGGGGATGGTCGGGTTGTTGCGGGAACAGCTCACGGCGGCGCACGATACGGTAACGGCGCACTTGAGCGTAGTAGCGGATCGTCCAGCGCAGGTTGGCAAAGACCTGGGGATGATAGAATGCCAAATAGTCCGCGCCGACGCGGCGCGGAGCGCAACGCAGCGGGATGCGATACCAGCCCTCGCGCAACAGCGTCTCCCAATCCTCCGGTGCCGGCACCACGACGACCAAGACCGTCTCCGTCCGGCCCTCCGGAAGTTCATCCGCGAGTTCGAGTTCGCGGTCCTCATCCCACATGGTCATTTTGATCCACGGGATTACGAGGTGGCGGGCACTTGAAGTGCCCGCGCCCCACGGCAATCTGCCCGACGATAGTCGGACACCGATACCCTAAGATCCGGCCTGCCACCAAGCCTGGCGCCAGACGCGCTGTGTCTGGGCAATGACCAGCTCGGAAGTCTCGCCGCCTTGCGGTTTCACCTCAATGCCCACCCAGGGCTTGTCTCCTACACCGCCTTCCTTGAGATAGCCGATCTCGAACAACACCGAGAGGAATTCGGCCAGTTCGGGCACGTCGTTCTCGCCACCCGGATACCCGAACCGCGGATGGAGGTCGCCATAGGCATCACGCCCAGGGACCTTGACGCAATTGCCCACGTGGATATGAACCAGGTAATCTTGGAGCATCGTGAGCGCCTCGCGGGCGGTTTCATCGAGGAGGGGCATATGGCTCAGATCGTACATCAAGCCAAAGTTCGGCCAATCCTCGCGCATGCGTGCGGCAAAGCGGGCTGCCAAAGGAGAGGGACCGATGATCGACTTTTTGTCCACCCGGCGGTCAAAGGTTTCCAAGGTGATACCGATCCCCTTGTCCTGGCCGTAGCGACAGAGAGTCGCCATCGAATCGGCGAGGTAATCCAAGGCGCGCTCTCGTTCGGCATCGCCGGGGTCAGGGCCGGTGAGCACCGCCAGGCGCGCGCACCCCATCTCGGCGGCCTCGTCGATGCCCTCTTTGATGGTATCCACCGCCTTTTGCCGGGCGGCTTGATCCAGATCGTTCAGGCTCAACTTCTGGAGCAACAAGCGCGGCTGGGCGCCATAGCCCAGTTTGAGCCCGCTCTGCCTGGCAATGCTCCGGACGCGTTCGCGCTGTTTGGGATCCTTGATCCAAGAGATTTCCACCGCGCCAAAGAAGGGGTCCAGGGCCAGCTTTTCTATCGAGCTGGCGATATCCCCCTCCCCGCTGATGGTCTCGGGAAAGATCATAAAGTGCACAATGCTCAAAGTAAGAACCGATTCCCACGATTTTTGCATCTTTTAACCTTCTCCTATCTTGCCGTGTATGCCGAGACGGCCGGCTTCCAGGGCCGACCTGTGCGGGTAGCGCAACTGCGCAAAACCGCGTCCGAGTGTACGACGTTTGAGAGAGGAGTGCAAACGGAGAGGCCCGTTCGCCGCCGAGGGTGTGGCCGGCACCCGATGAGGTGCACGACGGCGTGGCAAAATGGGGCATGTAACTGCAGTCCCGAGAGAGGGTGTGGCCGGCACCCGATGAGGTGCACGACGGCAGGGCACAATACGCCCGCCCACCGCGGCCGGCCGTGGCTCCGCCTTGCCGATCCCCGTTCCACGGATGAGCGTTAACGCAAGGGCGGATTCAAATACATGCTCATCTTGCGGCGATGGCTCCAGAGGAGCAAAAGATCGGGAAGGCCCAAAGCAATGAGCACGGCGATGGGCAACGGTAGGGCGATGCAACGCGAGGCGCTGGCGCAAACCAACAAGAACGCAACGAGCATGCCCACACTGAGAATCACAATGCCTCTGCGTTTCATGGCAGGTCCTCCTTTGGCGCGCAACCACAATCTCTGGCGCGCTGGAAGTGCGTCTTTGCACTATCCACCTTTACGGCAAGTGACCACACGTGGGCCGTAGATAGAAACCGGACAAGGGGTTACCTTGTCCGCCACTTTTGCGGCCAACCTTATCATAACATAACATGCGGCTTTTGTCAACGATTTGAGCGGCCAGTTTTTAACCCGCGTAGCCCGACATGGCATGCGCCTGCAAATATTTGCAGTTTACGGCCACGCCCGGCCCAATTCTTGACCAAGTATATCTATTTTGATATAATTATAAGAAGCGGCTCGTAGAGGCGCCGGAACGGTTACAGTCAGGAGGAAATCATGGCCCAGAAGCGTGTCGAGGTAGATGTCCTAGGGATGACCTGCGCCAGTTGCGCGCGCACGGTGGAGCGCGCGCTGGGCCGCGTGGAAGGCGTCGCGGAAGCGCACGTCAACATCGCCACCGAGCGGGCCTCTATCACTTTTGATCCCGAAAGGATCGAGACGTCGCAATTGATCCAGCGAATACGCGAGAGCGGCTATGACGCCCGCGTGGAGCGGGTAATCCTGCCCATCGGTGGGATGACCTGCGCGGCTTGTGTGCGCCACGTCGGGCGTGCCTTGAGCCGCACGGAGGGGGTGCTCTCGGCCAATGTGAACCTGGCCACCGAGCGCGCTACCGTTGAATACTTGCCCTCGGTGACCTCGCTAGAGGCTTTGAAAAAAGCGGTAGCCGATGCTGGCTACCAAGTGTTGGAGCTCGATGGCCAGGAGCTTTTGGGGCAAGAGACCGATCTCGAAGCGCAAAAGATGAAGCTTGCCCGGCAGCGCATGTGGATCGCCTGGGCGTTCACCATTCCCGTCATCGTCATCATGCTGTTACATATGCTCTTTGGCCTCACCTGGCCCAGCATGATGGCCGTCGAGGTGGTGTTGATGGCGCTTTCCTTGCCGGTGCTGCTCTGGCCGGGCTTCCAGACGTTCCGCTCGGCCTGGAGCTCGCTGACCCACGGCAGCGCCAATATGGACGTCCTTATCGCCATGGGCACCGCGGCCTCGTGGATCAGCGGGCCGCTATCGCTCTTGACCGCACTCTCCAGCTATGCGGGGGTGGCGGCGATGATCATGGCCATCCACCTCACTGGCCGTTACGTAGAGGCCAGCGCCAAGGGGCGGGCTTCGCAGGCGATCCGCAAGCTGCTGCAATTGGGCGCCAAGACGGCCCATATTTTGGTGGATGGGCAGGAATACGAAGTGCCCCTCTCTCAGGTCCGCGTCGGGGATATCATGATCGTGCGCCCCGGCGACAAGATCCCCACCGATGGCGTAGTGCTCTCGGGCGAGAGCGCCGTCGATGAATCGATGGCTACCGGTGAATCGATGCCGGTGGCCAAAGCCCCAGGTGATCAGGTCATCGGCGCCACGGTGAACCAGGGTGGCCTTTTGCAGGTGCAAGCCACACGGGTGGGGGCCGATACCTTCTTGGCCCAAGTGGTGCG
>JACIWY010000159.1 GCA_014360745.1 Chloroflexota bacterium | reverse complement strand
CTTGACCCGCAAATCCGTCCGCGTTACCATCGTCAGGTAATTCGGCCATGTGCGAGGGAGGCACAAGACATGCAAGAGTATGTGGCAGCCATCGATCAGGGCACCACGGGGACGCGCTGTATGGTCTTTGACCATGACGGCCAAGTCGTCGCCGTAGATTATCGCGAGCATCGCCAGATCTTTCCCCAGCCCGGCTGGGTCGAGCACGATGCCGACGAAATCTGGGCACGGACCCAAGAGGTAATGGCCGGCGCCTTGGCCCGGGCCGAATTAAAGCCAGGCCAATTGGCTGCCTTGGGCATCACTAACCAGCGCGAGACTGTCATCGCCTGGGACCGGCGCACAGGCCGGCCCTATCATCATGCTATCGTATGGCAATGTACGCGCACCGAGCCCCTCTGTCGGCAACTCATCGATCAGAGGCTTGATCCTTTGATTCGCGAACGCACCGGCCTAGTTATCGCTACCTACTTTTCAGGGCCTAAAATCCGTTGGTTGTTGGATCATGTCCCCGGCCTGCGCCGAGACGCCGAGCGTGGCGACGCGTTGGTGGGCACGATCGATTCTTGGTTAATCTGGAACCTCACCGGTGGGCCCCGAGGGGGGGCCTCCGTCATAGATATCACCAATGCCTCGCGCACCATGCTTTTGGATCTACGCACGCTAAAGTGGGACGAGGAATTGTTGGACATCCTGGCTATTCCTCGCTGCATGTTGCCCGAGATCCGCTCTTCCAGCGAGATCTATGGCCGCGTTTTCAAGCAGATGCCCTGGGCCGGCGTGCCCGTGGCCGGCGATCTGGGCGACCAGCAGGCGGCCCTGGTGGGGCAAACGTGCTTTGCTCCGGGCGAGGCCAAGAACACCTACGGCACCGGCTCCTTTTTGTTGATGAACACGGGGGAGAGGCCGGTCTTTTCCAGGAGCGGTTTGCTGACCACCGTGGCTTATGGGCTGCCCTCTGGGAGGACGCACTACGCCCTGGAGGGCTCCATCGCTGTCACCGGTGCGGCCATCCAGTGGTTGCGCGACAACCTGGGCCTGATCAAAAGCGCGGCCGAGACGGAGGAGATCGCTTCCACCGTTGAGGACGCAGGCGGCGTTTACTTTGTGCCCGCTTTTTCCGGGCTTTTTGCCCCCCACTGGGACATGTACGCCCGCGGCGTTATCGTCGGCCTGACCCGTTATGTCACCAAAGCCCATCTCGTACGCGCTACGTTGGAGGCGATCTGCTACCAATCTCGAGAGGTGCTAGAGGCCATGGAAACCGAAGCGGGGTTTTCCAATGCCCAAAGTGCCGGCGCGCTGCGCGTCGATGGCGGCGCTTCGGTCAACAACCTGCTCATGCAAATGCAGAGCGACATCCTTGGCAAACCCGTCGTGCGGCCGGTGGTGCGTGAGACCACTTCTCTAGGCGCGGCCTATATGGCCGGCCTAGCCGTAGGATACTGGGAGAACCTGGAAGATCTGCGTCGCAATTGGCAGATCGAGCGCGTCTTTGAGCCGGCCTGGAGCGAGGAACAACGCCGAGTCGGTTATGCGGGTTGGAAAAAGGCGGTCGAGCGCGCTCGCGGCTGGGCGGAGTAAGGCGCATGTACGACGTGATCATCATCGGCGCCGGCGTCGTGGGCAGCCTCATCGCGCGGGCCTTGAGCCGTTATCGGCTCAAAATTCTCTTGCTGGATAAAGCCTGGGATGTGGGTGAAGGCACCACCAAAGCCAATACGGCCATCGTCCATGCCGGCTATGATGCCAAGCCCGGCACCCTTAAGGCCAAACTCAATGTGGCCGGTAACGCCCTCTACGATCAGGTCTGTGGCGAGCTCGATGTCGATTTCGAGCGTTGTGGTACCTATGTCGTGGCCCTGAGCTCCGAGGAGTTGCCCCTTTTAGAAGAGCTGCGGGCCCGTGGCCGAGAGAACGGCGTGCCTGGCCTCAGCATCCTCTCCGCCGAGGAGATGTTCCGTCGCGAGCCCGCGCTCAACCCCGCCACGAAAGGTGCGCTGCATGCTCCCGGCGGCGGCCTCGTAGATCCTTTTGGCCTGTGCATCGGCGCCGCCGAAAACGCCGTGCTGAACGGCGTCGAATTGCGCTTGGGCACCCTCGTCAGCGGCATTTTGCGCCAGGGCGACGAGATCGGCGGCGTCATCACCCCTGGAGGCGCCATCCGCGCGCGGTGGACCATCATCGCCGCTGGGTTATGGGCCGACGAGTTGATGGCCAGTGCCGGCCTGTCCGGCTTTCACATCACGCCACGCAAGGGCGAGTACTTTGTCTTGGACAAAGTAGCCGCCGAGCAGGTGCGCAGCGTCCTATTTCCCTGCCCCACACCAATCAGTAAAGGCATCCTGGTGACGCGCACCATCCATGGCAATGTGCTCCTGGGGCCCAATGCTGCTGATGTGGATGATAAAGAGGATCTGCGTACCACGGCCGCCGGTCTGGACGAAGTGCTGGCCGGCGCGCTCAAACTGGTGCCTTCGCTCGACACCCGCCAGGTAATCCGCACCTTCGCCGGGCTGCGTGCGGCGGGCAGCGGCGGGCCCGTCGCCGGCGATTTTTATATCGATATCCCTGCCGGGACGCGCGGGCTATTGGTGCTGGCCGGGATCGAATCGCCGGGGCTGACCGCCTCGCCCGCCATCGCCGAGTACGTCGTCGATCTGTTGCGCGAGGCCGGCTTAAAGTTGGAAGAACGCCCTGATTATAACCCACAACGTCGGGCAATCCCTCGTTTCTCGGAGTTAAGTACAGCCGAACGCGAGGCCCTTATCGCCCTTGACCCCCGCTACGGGCGGGTGATCTGTCGCTGTGAAACGGTGACCGAAGGGGAGATCGTGGCCGCTTGTCATGGCCCTATTCCCGCTCGCACCTACGATGCGCTCAAACGCCGCACGCGGGTGGGCACGGGCCGTTGCCAGGGGGCCTTTGACTTGCCCCGCGTACTGCAGATCATGTCTCGCGAACTAGGTGTCTCACCACTTGAACTGACCAAGCAGGGCCCGGGGTCGCCCTTCCTTTTGCGTCGTACCAAGGAGGTGCAAGATGGCGCGGTATAAAGGCGTCATGCTCGGCAACCATGGGATTGCTGTTTAGATACCAGGTGCTGTGCACCTGGGCGAGTGCGGGGCACCTGATCCGCTATTTGGGGGAGAAAATAAAAGGTATGAAGACCCTTTCCTGCGATGTGGCCGTCATCGGCGCCGGGCCGGCAGGGCTGGCCGCCGCTTGCGCGGCACGAGAGCACGGCGCACGGCGGGTGTTGGTCATCGAACGTAACACCGAGCCGGGCGGTATCCTACAACAATGCATTCACAACGGCTTTGGCCTGCGCATCTTTGATAGCGACCTCACCGGCCCCGAATATGCCACGCGCTGGATCGAACGCGCCCAGGCGCTCGACGTTGAGCTTCTGCTGGATACGATGGTTCTCTCCATCGAGGGGGCCTGTCGGGTAATAGCCACCAACGGGCGACAAGGGCTGCTCGAGATCGAGGCTCGATCCATCGTGGCCTGTATGGGTTGCCGCGAGCGCCCGCGCGGTGCCCTGGCCATCCCGGGCACTCGGCCCGCCGGAGTATACACTGCCGGTACGGCTCAGCGTCTGGTGAATATGGAGGGCTACATGCCCGGGGAACGCTTTGTCATCTTGGGCTCCGGCGACATTGGCATGATCATGGCCCGCCGCCTGACCTTGGAAGGCGCACAAGTCGTAGCCATGTTGGAGGTGCTCCCTTACGTCAGCGGCCTGCGCCGTAACCTGGTACAATGTGTGCGCGATTTCGATATCCCGCTTTACTTGTGCACCACGGTCATCGAGGTGCGCGGGCGGAAACGGGTCGAGGCGGTGCTCATCAGCAAGGTGGATGAGCATTGGCGGCCGGTGCCGGGCACCGAACGAGAATTGCGTTGCGATACCCTTCTCCTGTCGGTGGGGCTTATTCCCGAGAACGAGCTATCGCGCATGGCTGGCGTCATGCTCGATCCGCTCACCGGTGGCCCTTTGGTCGATGAGCGTTTGGAAACCAACGTGCCGGGGCTCTACGCCGCCGGCAACGTGCTGCACGTATACGATTTGGTGGACGATGTCACCGAGAGCGCCCTGCGCGCCGGGCGCCAGGCGGCAGAGAGCGCGCTGGGTCGGCCTCAAGCGCCCCCTACCGCACCCAATGCCTGGTTGCCCGTGCGGCCGGGCGAAAACGTGCGCCATGTCGTGCCTCAGCGTTTGCATATCCGCTTTGCGGAGGCCGAGCTCCAGTTTCGAGCGCGCACGCCCATTGAGGGCTTGACCCAAGCGGAAATCCGCGTTGACGGCGAAGTAGTGGCCTCGCGCCGATTGCGCTACGCACGCCCTTCGGAGATGGTCACTTGGCGCCTCGACCCTACTTTGCAGAAACGCCTGGCTGAAGGCAAGGAGGTTTCGGTGCATCTGATCGCCTTGGAAGAAGGAGAAAGGCGTGGCTGAACAAAAAGAGTTTATTTGCATCACCTGTCCGGTGGGTTGCACCATTCAGGCCATCGTCGAAGGAGAGGAATTGCGCACAATGCAGGGTCATGCTTGCCGTCGTGGCATCGCCTTTGTACGCGAGGAATTGACCGATCCCCGGCGCATGTTGACCACAACGGTCCAAGTGCGTGGAGGAGTGTTGCCTCTCGTGCCGGTGCGCTCGATGGAGCCATTGCCCAAGCACGCCCTGATGGACGCGATCGCGCTTTTACGCAAGGTAGAATTGCAAGCGCCGGTGAAAAAAGGCCAAGTAGTCTTGCCCAACGTGTTGGGCACCGGTGTGGACATCATTACTAGCCGTGCTATAGCACACGCGGCGCCCAACTCGAGCGAATAGCTACAATACAGCGGCTACGTTCTCAGACGCGAAACGAGAGAGCCTCAGCTCAGCGCGCCAAATTCCCTGCACCAAAACAGTGGTTGGCCGAGCCTGATGCCCAACGCCCAATGACGCAGGATCAAGCCGATCTCCCAGCGGGAAAAGAGAATAATCCGCAGATGAGGAGGCACGATCTGATAGGCCGAAAGCTCTTGACCCTGCCGATAGCTCAGGACCACGGCCCATTGATAATAGGAACGTTTCTCGTTTGGCAGATAAGCAACCAGTTTACCCAGCAGGCGCACCACCGCGCCCATCTCTGAGCGTTCAACGCTATAGGGCAAAAAAGCGGCCACACGGTCAATGGGCTGTAGAGCTTCGTTCAAGACCAACATCTTTCCCTCCCATTCCTTGCGGACATCCCCGCTTGTAATAGACTGCCCTTATTGTAACTTGGGAGTGCGGAAAGAACGTTAAGGCTGCCCTAAAGCCGCGTAAAGGACGAGTTAAATCTCTATTCCCACCACCACCGAACGGCAGCGCCCCGCGTCACAGCCGTTTGATGCGAAGGTCTCATGGGCCAACGCATTTCTATTTGGCGCTCATTCCGACGGCGCGGAGTGATCCGCCGGGGAGACCGTCGCCGGCCGGCCCCTTCGCGGGCTTGGCCCTGAGACTCGGTATCCAGGGCCGTCAACAACACCAGCGTCAAGATGATGACGATCAAGATCTCCATGCTGCCCCCTTCTCGGCATAATAGAACTTTTGTTCTATCCTATAATAGCACAAATGTTCTATTCGCGCAAGAGGGTTTTCGCTTTTTTGACACTCAGCGCGCTGGCAACATTCACCCACTCGCTTATAATCTCGCCAGAGGATGCAAACGATGCGCTTTGCCCGATCACCTTATGAGGCAAATTCTGACATCTTCTTATAACCATTATGTCCGAACAGCAGGAGGTATCATGAAGCACCGTTTCGACCCCACCGTCTATCATACCACGCTCGGTAGCCATGCACCCGTTTTGCGCCTGGCCGATGGCGACACGCTCCTCACGCGCACGGTGGACGCCCGGGGCGTCGATTATCGGGGTGAACAAGTGGCCGGAGCCCCCAATCCACAGACCGGTCCCTTTTATATCGAGGAGGCCCTGCCCGGCGATACGTTGGCCGTATATCTGGAGCGCCTCGAACCCAACCGCACTCACGGTTGGAGCAACGCCGCCTTGATGCCCAACGTGATGGATCCGGCCTATGTACGCGAAGCGCCCGAACGCATGCTCTCCGACTGGCATATCGATCTCGAACGGGGCACGGCCACCCTCATAACTCCTGAAACCCATCTGGGCCGTTGGGCGTTGCCGGTGCGCACGATGCTGGGCTGTTTTGGCGTAGCTCCGGTGGACGGCCAAGCGATCAGCGCGGCAACATCGGGACAACATGGCGGGAATATGGACTATCGTGGCTTTCGACCAGGCGTGGTAGCCTATTTTCCCATTTTCATGGAGGGGGCACTCTTTTTTCTGGGCGATGGGCATGCCTTACAGGCCGATGGCGAGATCCTCGGCGCGGGGATAGATATCTCTATGGATGTACAGGTGACGTTCAAGGTGCTCAAGGGGTGGAGCATCCGGTGGCCACGTGGCGAAGACGAACGGTTTATCTTTACTGTGGGTAACGCTCGCCCGTTGGACCAGGCCTTACAACACGCCACCACCGAGATGCTGCGCTGGCTGCAAACCGATTACGGGTTAGATGCCTATGGCGCACATATCCTATTGGGGCATACAGTGGTGTATGAGGTGGGCAATGTGATCGACCCGGCGTTTACCATGGTCTGTAAGGTACCGAAAGAAGCGCTGCCGGCGCGGGTATAATGTGCTTGGCGGTCATTTCAGCATATCAGAAGATTACGAACTCTGCCAGGCCCGCCCGACACGACAAAAAGCTCTTACTCCCCTTTGGGTAAGGGCTCCTGCTTGGTCAGGCCAGGCCGCGCATGGCGCTGAGTAAACCCTGATACTCTTCGTAGCAATCGCGGCAAATGCCCAGGTGATGATACACCAAGGGCATTGCCTCGGCTGGCCGCCCCCCGGCCAGCTCCAGCTCCGCGTACGAATCTAGAAATCCCAAGCATTCATCGCAGGTCAGCTCGTGCGGTAGCGTCCTTAGAATGGTGCGCAGCGTACGTCCCATCGTCGGCAGATCCAAGCCCATATTCCTCCCCTTCGCTTTGGACGACGAGAACCGGTTATCTCTTACCGTCCGCTTCCATTTCGCCTACTGTCTGCTGCGGACTTTTTGTCTCAGCAAACGCCTCCAAGATTTCCTGCGGCGTCAATCCTCGCTCCAAAAGGCGCTGGCGCAGCTTCTGCCGCGCATCATGAAGTAGCTTGTAAAGCGCGTTACGGTTCGAACCCATTCGTTGCGCCACTTCGTCCAGCGGCATCCCCTGCACGACCACAGCCACGATAGCTTGGCGTTGTTTATCGGTTAGCTCATTCGCGATGGCATCGTTCAATATAGCGATCACCTCGCGCCGGACGGTCACCTCTTCGGGCCCCGGCGCAGGGGACGCATAGGTCTGTGGTATAAACTCGCCCTCGGACGTTTCGACAGGGATTTGCAAAGGCACATCGCGCCAACGCGCGCGGCGCAGCTCGGTGTAGGCCACCCGGACGGCGATTTTGGTCGCCCAGGTGAGGAAGCGGCTCTCGCCGCGGAAGGTATCCAGGGATTCGACGATCTTGAGGATTGCCTCTTGGGCGAAATCGTCTAGGTCGCTATCGCGCACATCTTCGAACTTGGCCAGGGCGTAGCCCAACCCACGCACCAACAACTGGCGCAGATCAAGCAGCGCCTGTTGTCGCTCGGGGCCCGGCTCGCGCAACGCCGCCAGCCATTCCTCGTTCGTGCGCCCGTCCATGCTATCTCTCCCTCGAGCTATCGTTCTATACAAGAGTATAGCATAGGACATGCCGGTTGAGAAACCTAGGCCCGCGCCATAGCCATCCAGACCTGTGCGGCCATCTGCAACG